>JAJXXM010000380.1 GCA_021781095.1 bacterium | reverse complement strand
GCCGCGAGCGATCCAACGAGCGCGAGCGATAGTATGCGTTTCACAGGACCACCTCTCCAATGTACGGTGCGCCGATTAAACCGAACCAGATATTTCCATCGGGCCCAACCGCCATCGGCCCGGCCGGGAACGAGATGCCGCTGACCGGCGGGATCGTCGCGCAATAGAATTGCGGCGTTCCACTTGCAGCGGCCGCCAACGTATATCGGCAGATTTCATTTGCACCCGAGGTCGTCACGATGGGGAACCAGAGGTTGCCGTCGGAGCCGAGGAGCAACGTGCCGCTCACCGAGGCCGCATTCGGAATCGGTATGCGTGCGCCGAACGTGCCGTAACTGGTCGAGGCCGACGAGACGGAATCAATAAACGGAGCGACGACCGGGGCCGTAGTGCTCCCATGATTGATAAACCACAGCTCGTTCGCCGCGGGTACCGAGACGATCTCACCGGGGTGATAGGGGCCGCTCCCGGGAGTCGTCGTTTCATTTTCGGGGAATTGCTTCGTATTTGCTGACGTGGCGCAGAGAAAAGATGCTCCGCTGATGCAATTCGAAAATTCAACGATGGCGCTCGATGGGCCGGGCCCGCCGGCGGGATCGTCGACGCTCATCCACATCGCACCGTCAGGGCCGCGCACGATTCCCTCAGCAATCGGGCTGGTCACGCTTGGCGCTAGCGCTGTTAGCGCTTCCGTCACATAGATGGTGGGAGATGGGAACCCCGAGTATGAGGCGGCGCTGACAGCACCTCCGCCCGTTGTGTTTCCGAAAAGCATGTAGATATTGCCGTCGCCTCCGTCGGCGATTGCCTCCGGCGACGACGAGAATACCTGGCTGCCGATTCCCGGGCCGTAGCCAATCGTACCGGGAATAACGCAACTCGGCGCACCGATACATGCGCTCGCGGTAAAGTACCCGAGTGTTGGGAACGACACCGTATTCGTTCCGAGGTCGGTGTACCAAAGGTTGCCGTCACCGCCAACGATGATGCTCCCGGGATTTGGCGAGTAGGAGGCGCCCGGCGTCGCCTGCGGCAGGGTCGCTTGGTGACTGCCGACGGGGGTGCATGGTGACGTTGCCGCAGTGCAGGTCGTGAGGTTTTGCGTGGGGATCGCGGTTACCGAACCGCCGGTCGATGCATTAAACCCGGCGACCCAGAGGTGCTGTCCACCCGGCCCAGTCGTCATGCTCGTTGGAATTGCCGGGGCCGTGACGCTGGGCATGCTCCACAGCAGCACCGCGTATCCCAGCGTCGCGCCCCCGGCGCCCTGCGAGGCCAGCGCGGTGAACGGCACGCCGCTGCTATCGCCGGCGTTATCGACGACGTTCAAACTTCCCGTGCCACCGACGAGCGATTGTAGCGTGACGATCGCGTTGCCTCCGGAGCTCGTACAGGTGATCGGCACCAGCGACGGCGACGTCCCGGACGTTCCCGCACACGTGCCGAGGAACGGCGTTTGCGTGCTTCCCGAAACGAACGCATTGATGGTAAACGCGGTCGCTCCCGCCTCCTGGATGCCGATCGTGGTCGTCGCCGGCGCCGGCAGCACCTTGCTCAAGCCGCCGCTCGGCAAATCGAACTGTACCGGATCGATGGTAAACGTCGTGCCGTTCGCGCCGGTCGGACCGAACGTGAGCGTTGCGGTAGCGAGCGTCGGAGCGGGCTGCACGGGCGAAGGCGTTGCATAAAACATTTTGCCGCTCGTGCCGAGCGTGACGACATTTTGATTGGGAGCGATCACGGAGGTCGGTGAAACGGTGAGCGCACCGTTGGGATCGCCGACGAGCGTAATCGGGATCGGCGAAGCAAAAGGAGCGCTGCCGACGATGAGATTGCCGCTCGCATCGTAGGCGGCGACGCTCACCTGGATGGTCTGCACCGTCCCGTCGATGCTCGGTATCAGGTCGCCGTTCGGTGCCGGCGTGGCGCTCGGCGGCGCCGTTACCACCACTTTCGCGACATTACCGCCGAGTGCGACGGGCGGTGGCGTATTCGTTCCCGGCCCGACCGCGACCGTTACGGTGCCGCTGCTGAGAATGTTCCCGGTGCCGTTCGCCGCGTCGTACGCGACGATGGTGAAAACGTCGTTTCCGAGGATCGCTCCGACGGTGACGCTGCAACTAATTCCGCCCGTGACTGCGGTACAGGGTGGCACCGAAATGTTGAAGATGGTCGGCGGCACCGCGGGTGAGGGCGGAGCACCGTTCACCGAGGTGAGGGTGATGACGACGGATTTCGTATTCGCCGAAATATATTGCGGCGCGCGTGCGAGGCTCGCGCTCGATGGCTGGGGGATAAAAATCTGAAATGCAGTCTGCTGAGTCGCGCCGCTCGCAGCACCGTGTGCCGGCAACGTTGAGAGATTTCCCGAGCCGCCTCCGCCGCAACCGGCAACGATGGCCGCTGCCAGAAACAGGAAGAACCCGAACGCACTGTACCGCCGCATAGTTGCTCTCCTCCGAGGAAGGGGCCTTCGGACTCCATTTCCGCGACCCCTTGGCTCGGGCTGGTGCACGCGATGCGACTACGGCGAGATCGTAATCCCGAAGGACAGAGAGAGCGGCGCGGGCACCGGATTGAGGAGTGTGTTGACAGCGAGCGCGCCGCTCGACACCGTATAAGGAGTGACGCCGTACGCACCTTGGTCCCCAACCCAGAGCGTACCATCGGGTGCGATGGCGAACGGTTCGTCGGGGTTCGAGATGCCGCTCCCGCTCCCGGGAAACGGATAGGACGCACTCGCGGTCGGGGAACTCCCGAACGAAAGGTTTCCGCCGCCGAGCGAGGGCTGCCACATGGCGATGAGCGGCGCTTGCGTGGGGCCGGCCGTTTCGTTGCCGACATCGACGGAATAGATGTTGTCGTTCGCGTCGACCGCGAGCGGTGGATCGGGGACGGGGATCGCGCTGCCGGCGACGTCGGTTGACACGTAGGAGTTGCCGAATGGAGCCCAATTACTTGGTGTGCCGAGGTTCGGCGCGGACGAACTCGCCGATGTAATCGGAATCTCGCGCGCGTAGAACGTCGTCGTCGTTTGTGTCGTCGGCGTGGTTACCGTTACGCTCGCTGCCATCGCCAGCCACAGGTTCGTTCCGCCCGGTTGCAATGCTATGGCGATCGGTGTTGTCGCGGCGCCGGCGGGCGGCAGCGAGAGTGGGAGCGTTACGTTCGGCGTCGAGAACGGAGCGCTGCCCGTCGCCTGCAAGTTGTATCCGTAGAGCTTATCGGCGGTCGCGTCGACGCACCAGAGCGTGTCGAAACGATCGATAACGCAGCCGGTGATTTTATCGACCGATGAGAGCGTGCGCATGGAATTAGCGACCGCCTGCGGTGGGTTCGCATTCGGTTGTAGTGTAAACTCCTCGACGCAGGACGCCGTGCCGCTCCCCGACGACGAAGAATACGGCGTGGTAACGAGCGTCCACAAATTTCCCGACGGATCGGTCGTTATGTCGGTAGGGACGTTGAATGGAGCGGGGCTTCCGAGCACATTCGGACATGGAACGATCGATGTCATCGGAACGGTATCAGCGTTGAGTGGAATCGGGGAAGTCGTCGCGCCCGTCGGCGGCGGAATCTCGTAGCCGACGATTGCGTCCTGTCCGCTGAGCGCCTGTGGGCCGCGCCCCGTGGTTCCGCCGAGGCCAATGTTTCCTCCGACCCAAAACTCCTGGGCGGGCTCGATAGCGATCGAGGTGGCGAGCGGCGAACCGTTCGGTCGCGTCGCCGTTGCGGTGAACGCAAAGGCGGATGTGAACGCGGTGGCGGTCGTTAAAAATGGCGCGAGGCTGAAAGTCGTCGCGTTACCGCTCACGGTATTGCCGGAGAGAATCGCCGATCCGTTCTTGGTCGCTTGCCATTGCACCGTCGGTGCGCCGTTCCCGATGATAATGTTTCCGTCGGCATCGAGCGCATCGATCGTGAGCGCGACGGGGCTCGCGCCAATCTCGAAATAGGCGGCCGGAGCCGTCGCACCGCCGCTCGTACCGAGAACGAAATGCGTTTGCTGCGTCGTTGGGAGGATTTGCAGCGATGCGGGAATGCCGTCGAGCACGAGCGAGAGCGTCGGGCCCGGAGAACCGCTTGCAACCGTCACTGCGGCGGTCGCGCTGGAGAGCAATTGCGCCACTGCGGTAAAGGTAGCGGTGCCGGATACGGGTGCTGCATCCCACGCATTCACGACGATGGCGGAAACGTCGGTCGGCAGCGAAAGCGAGAGCGTGCACTGCTGCCCGGGCTGCGGCGTCGTGACGGCGACGCACGCGATCGTCTGTCCGTTCGGCCCGAGATCGCCGACGATCGAGATCGGCGTCGTCGTAAGATCGATCGCGACATCGGGGTTCAATAGTGTTGCCGGGTTGCTCGGCGCACTCGCGCCCTGCAACACGAGCGAAATGCCGATGCCTTTGGTTGCAATCGATGTGTATTGCGGCGCGCGCCGATCGTTCGCAAATCCCTTCGCGGGAATCAGCAGCGAGAGTTTTTGAACGATGCGCCCGACGCTGCCGTTCGTCGGTGTGCCGTTTCCGCCGGTTGGCGGAAGCGAGGACGAGCCGCCGCCGCAGGCCGAGAATGCCGCGATGGCGAGCGCGCCGGCGGCGAGCGAACGAAAAAGCGTCGACCGAGAATACCGTTGCATCATCGCGTTCTCCTAATGCAGTTCGAGCACGCCGATGGTGCCGCCGTTTTCAGTGAACCAGATATTTCCGTCGCCGCCGGAAGCGAGTTCGATGGGAGCGCCGTTCAACGGCGTTTGCGGAAACGCTGCGACGACCGATGCCGTCGTACCGACCAACGTCGGCGCGAAACGGTAGATGTGGTTGATGCCGGGGAGGATGAACCAGAGGTTGCCGTCGGGGCCTAAGAGGATCTGCGATGCGAGAGCGGTCGTCGGCAACGCCACGATCGTTTTGCCGCAAAGGCCCGTCACCGACGGTGCAAGCTCCACGAGCACCTGCGCGTT
This sequence comes from bacterium, assembly GCA_021781095.1. The sequence goes on along the minus strand of JAJXXM010000380.1, from coordinate 7,553 downwards.
TGCCGGAGTTGCGCTCGCACTCGTGAGTGCCGAGAGCCAGAGATTCCCCTGCGCGTCGGTGGCGATCGCGCCGGTCTGAGCGATCGTGCCGCTCACCGCGACTCCGCCCGCGCAGGCCGGAATCGCCGTTGCCGCACCGGTACCGAGTTCGTACTGCGCGGCGACGCTCGCCCCCGATGCGGCGAGCGTGACTTCGTCGAGCAGCGATTCATTGGGTGCGTACGCGTCGGTTGCACCGGAGGACGCAACCGCTGCAAGCCCCGTCACCGGGCCTGCAGGCCCGCCGATGGGGGGTAAGACACTCAATCCAAATGGAGTGGAGAAGAGATATCCTGATGCCGTCAGCAACCCGGCCGCATCGGTCGGCTGCGAATCGTTCGATGCGACGACCGTGAGGCCGCCCGCTCCGAGGATGGCGTTATAGGGCGGCCCGGATCCCGGCATGGTAAATGACGCCGGCGAGCCTTGCGCGAGGACGCATGGCGGCGTCGCCGTCGCGCTGCAGGGAAGGCCGATCGCCGTGAGTGCGGCGGTCGCGGTATCGGCGACCCACAGGTTGCCATCGCCACCGAGCGCGATAAAGCCGGGGTGCGGATTGAGAAAACCGTTCGTTGCGGGCGCGGTGCTCGAGGACGGATTCGGGGTCGGCTGCGGATACGCCGCGAGCGTCGGCGCACAACTGCTGGTCGAGCACCCGTTCGAGCTAATTGCGAGCAGGTTGACGGCGTCGGTCGGGCCGGGCGAAGCGACCGCGAGCGTGTAGAGCGTCTGCCCATCGGGGCCGAGCGCGATGCCGCCGAGGCTGGTCGTGGTGTAGCCACCCGGCGGCGGTGTGACCGCAATCTGCGTTACCGCGTAACTCGTCGGGAAGGTAGGCGTCGCGCCGGATTGCCCGGCGACAGATGCCGCGAGGTTGAAGTTGGCGCCGTGCCCGTCGCCGACGGTGAAATTCGTCGTGCCGGAGATCGTTGCGTTCGGTACGAGCGTGAGCCCGCTGACGACACCGTTCGTCGCGGTGCAGGTGAGCGTCGAGCCGCTCGCCGTGCAGATCGAAGGCGGCCCCGCGATCGTTGCCGGCGTGGTGGTGCCGATTCCGGCAATCGTGAAACGCGTCGCTCCCGCTTCTTGAATCTGCAGCGCCTGGGAGAAGCCGCCGACGACGAGATTCGCCGGCCCCGGCGTCGCCGTTGCAATGACGAACGGCACGACGTTCACGGTGCCGGTCGTACTGCCGACGCCGATGGTGATGCTTCCGCCGCCGTTCGCGGTTATCGTGCCGCCGGGTTGCCCGGTATAACTCGCGGTGAGCGTTGCGGTGATCTGCGCGGGAGATTGCACGATCTCCGTCGTTCCACTTGCAAAGGCGCTCGACGCAAGCGAGATTCCGGTCCCCGCGACGGTGATCGGAAGCGGCGAAGCGAGCGGGCCAACGATCTCGCTATTGCTCGCGTCGAGCAGTGCGAGGGTGACGGTGATGCTGTGCGGCGCATTATCGGCGATCGGATAGAGCGTAGCGGTCGTTCCCGTCGCGGTAACGCCGATCGCGGAGTTCGGGATAGGCGAGGCGAGTGCGAGCGCGGTTGCATTGCCGCCGAGAACGAACGGCGTGGTGACGGTGGTCGTACCGGTCGACGCGACTGCAACGGTAATGCTTCCCGATGAGAGCAGGCTGCCGGTGCCGTTCGCGCCGCTGTACGCTTGAATGAGGAACGTATCGTTGCCGCCGAGCGCACCGACCGTGGCGGTGCAGCTGAATCCCTGCGCGGTAAGCGCCGTGCAGCTCCCTTGCCCCGGAGCGACGGCGAGCGTCGTCGGCGGGATCGCCGGGCTCGGCGGCATGCCGTTGATCGCAGTGATTGTAATGACGACCGATTTGGTGTTCGCTGAAAGATAGCGCGGGGAACGGCTCGCGCTCGCGGTCGTCGAGGGCGGTGGGAAATGGAAGGTCATCGCCGCATTGCTGCGCGCGAGGGAGGCGCCGCCCCCGGAACTCGGCGGCAAGGCGCTCGATGCGCCGCCGCCGCCGCAACCGGCGATCGCGAGCGCGAGCGACAGGAGGGAAATAGAAAAACCTACTGCTCGGAGCATGGTGAACCTCACGGGCTTTTTCGAGCGGTCTAAGTTATCGTGTGGGGGGAGCCGCTCCTTTAGCCGGATCGAATCGGTTGTTTTTACGGGGCGATCGAGATGGCGACCGCACCATCGGAGGCATCGCGCACGAAGCCACCGGTGAATACGACCGAGGTTCCCGAAAGCGTGTAGTTACAGGCCGTACCGTAGCTCGCCGGAACGGGTGTGACCCAGACCGAGCCATCCGGCGCGGCGGCAATTGGCTGACCGCTTCCAAACCCCATGGGGGTTCCGCTGCTAATTCCAGGACATGAACTTGTAGCGGGGAGCGAGCCAAGCGTCGGGCCGAGCGAGGTTGCTGAAACGACATTCGCTGCAATCAGGCTGTTGCTAAAGGTCGAAGTGTTGACGATCGTCATCCACGCGAGCGTACCCGCAGGCGTCACCGCAATCTTCTGTACCGAGGCCGAGGTCGTTCCGGCGAAGAGTGTGGTCACCGTCGGCGATGCAAATGGACTACTGATCGCATAGACCGAGGCGTTGGCAGATCCGAACGGCGTGCCGACGATGAGAATATCGCCGGCGAGCGGACCGCTACCCACCGCTTCAATTTCGGAAACGGTCGCCAGCGAGGGCGCGGTGATCAAACTTGATACGGGGATCGAGTTTTCGTGCGCACCGGTCGCAGCGGAGTACTCCTCGAGGTAACCGTTGTACGAATCGTAGACCCAGATGTTTCCGGTGGCATCGGCGGTGAGATCGATCCCTGAAGCGCCGGTGAACGACGGGCTTGCGGCGAGCTGTATGCCCATCGCTACGAGCCCCTGGCTTACCGTTGGAACGCCGTATTCGATGACCTGCGTCGTCGCGTTGTCGGCAACCCAAATATTTCCCGACGAATCGACGACGGATGCACGGTAATCCAAGGTTGGGGTATTGCTGATGAATGAATCGATCGGCGTGGAAAGACTGCCCGCGCCGGTTCCGGTAAAGGGCGGCGCATAGTAGGGGGTCGCGCCCGAGGTCGGCTGCAATGCAAAGCCCGCTAAGCCGTCGATCGGCCCCGCATTTGCATAGCTTCCCCACCACTCCTGAATCGGTTGCACGGAGAGTAGCGTGCTGCGTGGGCCGAGCCCCGAGCCGGCCGGTGGTGTCGCCGTTGCCGTGAGCGAGAGCGGCGAGTTATTCCACGCGACGACCTGAACCGCGAACTCGTTCGGATTGCCCGTATTCGGCGTGACGACGGTATCGTGCGCGCTATCGGCTGCGAGCGAGACGCTAGGAGCCCCTTGGCCGACGATGATATTGCCCGCCGCATCGATCGGTTCGACGAGAAAATCGGCCGGCGACATGCCGATGATGTCGTACGTCGCGCCCTCCGTCGTGACGTGCGCCTGCGAGGGCAATGGCGTGACGGCAAGCCCGGCGGGGATAGCATCGAGCGACGCATTAATCGCAGTCGCATTCCCAAGATTTGCAGCGGTCCCGGCGGTGACGACTTCAGCTGGGAGCGTCGTTTGCGAAAGTTCGCTGCTTGCGGCGAACGCGCCGGCCGTCGGGGGTGCGGCCCACGTCGTGATTCCGACGGTGTAGGTTCCCGGCGCCAACGAAACGGCGACCGAGCAGAAGCGATAGCCGTTGCTTTGAAGCGCGCAGACGGAGGGTGATGACACGGCGAAACTCGCTTGCGGCGCCTCGATCTGCGCGGGTGTAAACGTTTGATTTGCGCCGGAGAGATAACTGATACCGATATATTGGGTGTCGGGCGAAACGTATTTTGGCGAACGGCGATTCGCTTGCAGTGCCGGGCTTGGCACTTGCAACGACAGCGCGAGCGTCCCGTTCCCGCCGACCGTGGGTATCGCATGCGAGGGCATGCCGCTTCCCGCGCCGCTTCCGCCGCCACAACCGGCGAGCAGCGCGAATGCGAGTCCCGATGCCGCGAGCTCGCGGCGAACGTTTTTGAGATGCTTGAGAATGTTGCGTCGAATCCGTCTCATTGCAGAACTACCTCGCCGATCTTGAGCGTCACTGCTTCGGTAAACCAGAGATTTCCGTCGGGGCCGACGATGATATCGAACGGGTCGGCCGCGGGGGTAGGAATAGAGAACGCGGTCGCGGCACCCGATGTCGTAACGCGATCGATCGAATTATTCGCGGGATCGGTCACCCAAAGATTTCCGTCGGGCCCTGCGACGACGGTGTACTTTTGCGGAACTCCGGTGGGGAACGTGGGCCCGGTGACGCCTTGGTTCGGCAACGGATATTCACCGACGATGCAGTTGCCCGGCGCGATTGCCGCGATATACCGCCGATCTTTTTCCACGACCCACAGGTTGCCGTCGCTGCCGAGTGCGAGTCCGTCGAGGGCGATCGTTCCGGTATCGGTCGACGTCTGCGAAGGATTCGAGCAGTACGGGAGCGTCGTGAAGTTCGTCGGCAGCGCGAGCGGCCCGGTTCCCGATGAAACGACCGATTCGAGCGATGCGACGCCGCCGCTGCTCGTCCCCGTTGCCGTCGCTTCGCCCGAGAGGCCGATTGCCGCTTGGCTCGCCGAAACGAGCGGCGAATTTGCGCTCGTCCATAGCGCGCCGATGGGCGAATAGAGTTCAGGCGTGCCGCCGAACTCGAAATTCACGAGCCCCGATCCGGTGTTCACGAACGGCCCCGGCGCGCTGAGCGCTGCCCCGATCTGCGAAGCCACGCACGACGTTCCGCCGCAGGCCGCGGCGTAGACCCCGTTCGTGTTGTCGTCGTCGAATATCAGCGAGCCGTTCGCTGCGACGAGATCGAGCGGGAAGGGGCTCGCGTAGCCGCTTACGGTCGCCGATTGTATGCAGTTCGTCGCTCCGGGGATGCACGTGCTCGGCGAAAATATGCCGATTCCTCCGAGGACGCCTTCGGAGAAATATACGTGCGATCCATTCGGCCCGACGGTCATGCCGAGTAGCAAATTGACGTTCGGCGATGGTGCCGGTGAGGGCGCCGTTGCGAAAACGGCGTAATCGACGACGGTGTGCGGGGGCACGTTAATGCCGCCGCCGCTTTGCGGCGTCACGTCGAACGGTTGTTTGATACTGACGCCGTTCGCATCGGAGATTGCGAGCGATCCACCGGTGCCCAGCCCGGTCGGCGCGACGTTGAATGCAACGCTTCCCGAGGTCGTCGAACAGGAGAGCGTCGTTGCGCCGGTCGGCGGCGGTGTTGCGCCCGGGCAGGCCGCTTCGAACGTGCCGCCCGATGATGCCGCCGTCGCGGTAAAGGTGAGCGTGCTTGCGTTTGCTTCCGTTGCGGTGACCGTAAACGGAACGCCGACGGTCGCATTGGCGAGCGAGATCGAGGGCGTCGCTTGAAGCGGTGTAATATCGATCGTCGTCGCGCCGCTTCCGCTGCCGAGCACGAGCGTTCCCGGAGCGGGCGAGGCGGCGGTGTAATACGCCGCGCCGCTATATTTCAGCGTGACCGTCGCCGGCACCGCGACGATCGCTGTGCCGTTTGCATTCGCGCTCGGCGAGATAGTATCGGAGAGCGTGCCGCCGCTGGGATCGGTCAATGCGATGGGAATCGGCGTCGCGAGCGGCCCGACGATCAAATTGCCGGAGGCGTCCTTCGCGACGACGGAGATGGTGAGCGTTCGCGCGGTGCCGTCGGCGGGTGGAATCCACGTACCCGCGGTGGTGAGCGCGGAGCCGTCGCTCTGCGGCCCCGGGGAGGGTTCGACAAACGTGGTGCTCGCGCTGACGCCCCCGAGCACGAGCGGCGTCGTGACCGTGGTCGTGCCGGTTGGATTTACCGCGACGGTGATGCTCCCCGACGAGAGCAGCGTGCCGCTGCTATCGTAAGCTTGAATGAGGAACGTGTCGCTTCCGGCGACCGCACCGACGGTGGCGGTGCAGCTGAAACCACCGCTGACGACTGCCGTACAGGTTCCTTGCCCGGGGGCGACCGCAATCGTCGTCGGCGGAATCGCCGGGTTCGGCGGAACGCCGTTGACTGCCGTGATGGTAATCGTGACCGAGGTTGTGTTCGGGGAGAGATACTTGGGCGCGCGAGCGCCGCTCGCCGTGGAGGGAGCGGGGAAGTGAAAGGTCATCGCGGCGCTTGGGCGGGTGCCGTTGCTCGACGGCGCGTTCGTCGCCGGCAGCGACCCGCTTGCGCCTCCACCGCCGCACGCGGCGAGCGCCGCGGCAGCGACAAAAAATAGTAGTACGAACGCAGAGCGCATGAGACGTCCTCCCCGGGCTCGGGAAACTTCGTCTTTTGAAGTCACGCCCCTACAGGCTGTGAGGCTTGCCTTGCGTGCGGTGATAGGCGGAGCGGAAAATCGCGTCGAGCTCGGCGCCGTACCCGCGGCCGGCGCGAATATCGCGCTCGCGCCACGGAGCGGCAATCTCGGCGGCGCTGCGGGTATCGGGAACGACCGTGAAGCGGTTGCCGACGATGCGCCCCGGCGGTTTGTAGGGGAGAAATGCGAGCCCGCTCTCCGCGTCGACGTGGGCGACCGATGCCCCGCTTTCGAGCGCCAGGTGCGCTCCGGCTGCCCGCGCGCGGCGACAGAACTGCAGGTCTTCGCCGTACGCATCCTCGCGGGCGAGGGCGAACGGTGCGGCTCCCATACGTTCGAGCAGCGCGGTGCGCATGAGGACGGCATGGAAGGCGCAGGCATCGATGGGAACGATCTCGCCGATGCTGTAACGCGGCGCCCAGGCCGGTAGTGCGACGGGCGCCTGCGTGCTTCGTTCGACGAGCGCGACGTAGCGATCGCCGTGCAAGCGGAATGCGTTCGGCGAGCAGAACGGCTTGCGATCGCACGCGAACGCCGCGAGCATATCGATGGAGGGTTGCGCGCGTATCGCTGCGAGGAGCCGTTCGACGGTACCGGGTTCAAAGAACGCGTCGTCGTCGAGCCAGAGCGTGAATTCGGCGCCGCGTTCGAGCGCGCGCCGCGCGAGTTCGTTGCGTGCGTCGACGACGGGTTGGCCGACGACGGCAACAATTTCGTGCGCGGTGCTGCCGAGATTGTTCGCGAGCGCCATCTGCGTTTCGGGCGAGGGCTCGGCACGCGAGGGGATGCAGACCGTGAGGCTCACGCCGCGGTTCGTTCGAGCAGCGGCAACTCTGTCATCCCGAGTAGCGGATCCCTGTCATCCCGAGTAGCCGCCGAAGGCGGCGTATCGAGGGAACGCTTTTCGCGCCGCCTCGATACGGCCCTGCGGGCCTACTCGGCGTGACAATGAGTGTCATCCCGAGTAGCCGCAGCTTTGTCATCCCGAGTAGCCGCCGAAGGCGGCGTATCGAGGGAACTTGCGTGCGCCGCCTCGATACGGCCCTACGGGCCTACTCGGCGTGACAATGAGTGTCATCCTGGACTTGACCCGATTTCGTGGACTCCAAGATAAGCCTCACCTGATGAGGAAAAGGAGGGTCCATGAAACCGAAGTCACGCGAGACGTACTCGGCCGAATTCAAAGCCGCAGCCGTGG
>JAJXXM010000447.1 GCA_021781095.1 bacterium | reverse complement strand
TTGCGGGCTTTCTCGGGAACATCGGTCGGTGCTATTTCTCGTGCCAAGATGCGGCCTTTCTTACTTTACGCTAATCGGGATAATGTGGAGCGCGCTTAAACCGGTAAATGCCCCCACGCACATGACGAAAACCGCGAAAATCACCTTAAGTTGCTGGTGAGCGGTACGTTTGGCGAGGAAGCTTCCGAGGACGCTGCCGGCGAGACCGCCCAAAAAAATGACCGCTGCAACGATCCAATCGACCGGCGCGCTCCCGAATCGCGATGCCAGCGCAACGATCGTGTTGACGAGAATGACGAACAACGAGGTGGCAATCGCGTTTTGCATCGAGTACCCGAGTGCAAAGACGAGTGCGGGAACGATGAGAAAACCGCCGCCGACGCCGAGGAACCCGGTAAGAAAGCCGAGCACCGCGCCGACGACCGCGATGACGCCCCAATGCGGCTCGTGCCCCTCGATATGTTTGGGTAGCCGAATAAAAAACATCGCGAGGGCGGCAACGAACATGAAGCCGGCAAAGAGTAATAAGAGGACGCGGCTCGAGACGTGCGCCGCGAGGAGCGAACCGGGGACGTTGCCGATGATTCCCAAGAGACCGACCACCAGGCCGCTGCCGAAGCGAACGTTGATACGTTGGGAAAAGACACCCTGTGCGGCGATCCCTCCGACGATTGCAAGCGACGTGCCGATCGCCTCGTGAACCGATTCACCGACGAGATAGACGAGCACCGGCAGCGTGACGATCGATCCGCCCCCGCCGGTGAGGCCGAGGGCGAAGCCGATTAGCGCCCCATAGAAAAGATCGAGCGCAAACGTCTCGGGAGTCATAGGCCGTTCATTAGCTCTTCGGTGCGATCGAGCCGCTTGCGCCCCTATCAAACTCTTCGATACCGGCCATCATCACGAAGTCGAGGAATCGCTGCGTTGCCTGGGAGTGCAGCACTCCCTCGCGCAGTACCGCAGCGAGCGTTCGCGTGAGATCGAGATCCTCGACCTCGGCTGCGCGGAGCACGCTGAGGCTCTCCCAACGGCGGGCCACGCGTTCGGGCAAGAACGTTACGCCGAGGCCCGCGAGCACCGATTCGACGAGCGCATCGTTACTGTTGAGTGCGAGGCGGATGTCGAGTTCGGAGAAGCGCGTCCCCAGGCGCTCTTCGAGTAAACTCCGCGTACCTGCGCCCTCTTCGAATATGACGAAGCGCTCTGCCGCAATCTCCTCAAAAAGCACGTGCGTTCGCTCGCCGAGAGGATGTGCGCGTGGAACCACGAGGAGAAGCCGGTCGCGCCCGAACGGATGAATCTCCAAGCCTTTCCGGCCGAACGGCAAGGCAACGAGTGCGATATCGACATCGTCGGCGGCGAGCCTTCGCTCCGCGTCGCTTCGATTTCCGGCGATGACCTCCACGCGAATATCGGGATGGCGTAGGTAGAAACCGGCAAGGATCTTCGGGAGAACGGTGTCCGTGACGGTTCTGGTCGAGGCGATAACGATATGGCCGCTCACGGCTTCGGCTGCATCATCGATATCGCGCCGCATCATCTCTGCCGTTTGCAGCATCTGGCGCGCCCGTTCGTAGACGATCGAGCCGATCGCCGTGCTCTCCCAGCGGCCGTGAACGCGCTCCAACAGTTGGGCCCCAACGGCACGGGAGAGCTGGGCGAGCTGTGCGGAGACCGCCGATTGCGCGAGATAGAGCGAGCGCGCCGCCGCCGAAATATTGCCCGTCTCTACCACCCGAACGTATGTTTGCAGAAGCGAGAGGCTCAGCGTCGCCGTAAACGCTCGTTCTTCAGAAGGCATTGCCGGCTCTTTTCTCAGTCGCGGCGTCATTGACCCGTGTCATTTCAACCCTGCTATGCTGGGGTTCATACTAGAGGCGGCAGACGGCCGGGCATGAACGCGCTCCAAAAAAGAGAGGGAGGTTCGGTGTGGGTGATGGCTTCTTCGTTCTGAAGGTCTTCATCGTGGTAGCGATTCTCGCGATTGGGACGATGCTGTTCGTCGTCAACTATCGCGCGCGCGAGCCGCTCGCACAGAGTGTCGTCAACGACGCCGGATACCGGCTCCGAAAAATCTGGCTCGGCGTCGTGCTGGTGGTTGCAGCAGCGGCATTCGTCCTCACGCTACCGTTCTTCCCATATCCGTGGGCGAAATCATCGCCGGGTGCGCGGCACTTCGCAATAACGGCGGCACAATACGCTTTTGTGATGCCGGCCGTCGTTCCCGCGGATGTACCGATCGTCTTCGACGTTACCTCACAGGACGTCAACCACGGCTTCGGCATCTATGCCCCCGACGGCACGCTCTTCGCGCAAGTTCAGGCGATGCCCGATTACATCAATCATCTCCCGATCGAGTTTCATAAGCGAGGGCATTACGTCGTAAGGTGCCTGGAATTCTGTGGGATCGGGCATGCATACATGCACGGAGGTTTCGACGTACGATGAAAATTATGTGGACCTATATCGTGGCGGGGCTCACGATTTTTGGGCTGATGCTTTTGGTAGGAATCGGCCTTCGCGCCTCTCAGGCCGGTTGGCTGCCGATCGATCCGGGGACGTTCTATTCGCTCTTAAGCCTCCACGGCGTCGGCATGATTACGGCGATGGCGATCGCGGGGCTCGGCCTACTATGGTATCTCGTCGATCGTGAGATTCATTTAGACCCGCGGGTTGCAATGCTCGCGTTTCTCTTTTTTGCGCTCGGCGTGCTCGCCGTGATCGTCAGCGTGGTCGTCGGACATTACGGTGCGCTTTGGACGATGCTCTATCCGCTTCCGTTCGTGGGGACGACGTGGCCTTCGTGGGCAACGGGAGTTTGGTTACTCGGCGTCGCTGCGGTGATGCTGGGATTCATGTTGATCTGCGCGCAACTTCTCGGTGCGATCCTGCGACACTACGGTGGCTTGGGTTCGGCGCTGGGCATCGATTACGTCTTCAGACGCAAGGCCTTCGAGGCCGCCGGGAAACACCCGCCGAGTCCACAGATGCTCGCCGCAACCGTCGTCTCGATCGACGGCCTAATCGGCGGCGCGTCGGGGCTTCTCGTCGGCATCGCGATGATCGCGCATTGGCTCGATCCGCAAGAT
>JAJXXM010000262.1 GCA_021781095.1 bacterium | reverse complement strand
TGCAGCGGTGATCACGTCCTGTGCGGTCACGCGACCGTTCGTGCCGCTTCCCTGCAAGGCGCGAATATCGATGCGGTGCTCGCGCGCGAGTTTGCGCACCGCGGGCGACGCCATGCGCAACGCCGCCTCGAGCCCGGCGATATCGAGCTCCGCCGGGCGCGCGGGCGCCGGTGCGTGTGCCGCCGCCGGTGCCGGCGCCGCTGCCGCCGGGGCGTGCGAGGTGCTTCCGTTACTCGGTTTCGCAGGCGCCGACGCCGCGTCGGCGACTTGCTGCGTCGGCTCGGTTCCGTGCGTGTTGCTCTGGGTCGCGGCACCGACTTCGTCGATCACTGCAATCGGCGTTCCGGTCGCAACGGTCTCGCCTTCTTGAACGAGCACTTCGCGCAACGTTCCGGTCACCGGCGAGGGAACCTCGGCGTTGACTTTATCGGTGGAAACCTCGACGAAGGCTTCGTATTTCTCGACGCTATCGCCGGGCTTCTTGAGCCATTGCGCGACCGTCCCTTCGGTGACGGTCTCACCGAGTTGCGGCATGGTAATCGTGGTCGCCATCTGGTTTCGTTCTTTCGTTTAAAAGCGTGCGAGTTCGCGCATCGCATCGGCAATTTTCGCCGGCGACGACATGTATTCGTGTTCGAGCGGTTCGGCGTAGCCCATCGCGGGCACGTCGGGCGCACAATGGCGGCGGATCGGAGCGTCGAGCGAGAAGAGCGCCTCTTCGGCGACCATCGCGCTGATCTCGGCACCGATGCCGCCGAATTTGTTGTCTTCGTGGACGATGAGCAGCTTACGTGTCTTCTCGACCGATTGCAGAATCGTCGTTTTATCCATCGGCCGAATCGAGCGAAGATCGATCACCTCGACCGAGATGCCCTCCCCTGCCAACTGCTGCGCCGCTTCGAGCGCCCAGTGCACGTAGAGCCCGTAGGAGACGACCGTCAGCGCGGTGCCCTCTTTGAGCACGTTCGCTTTACCGATCGGAATGGTGTAATGGCCGTCGGGTACTTCGCCTTTAATCAGACGATAGGTTTTCTTGTGCTCGAGAAAGAGAACCGGGTCGGGATCGTCGATCGCTGCATTGAGCAAGCCTTTCACATCGGCGGGGAACGCCGGCGCGAGAATCTTGAGGCCGGGAACGTGGTAGAAGAGCGCTTCGATCGAAACCGAGTGTGAGAGCGCGCCGCGTACGCCGCCGCCGTAGGGCGTGCGGATGACCAACGGACAGGTATACTCGCCGTTGCTCCGGTAGCGCGTTTTGGCGGCTTCCCCGACAATCTGATTGAACGCGGGATAGATGAAATCGGCGAATTGGATCTCGGCGATCGGCCGCAGGCCTTCCATCGCCATGCCGATGGCGATGCCGACGATCGACGCTTCGGCGATCGGCGTGTCGATCACGCGCTGCGGGCCGAATTCCTTGGCGAAATCCTTGGTGATGAGAAAGACGTTGCCGCGCGCGCCGACATCCTCGCCGAGAATGACGGTGCGCGGATCGTTCTTCATCGCATCGTAGAGCGTCGCGCGCACGGCATCGACGTTGTTCATGATTTGCGTCGTTTGGGTAGGGCTGCTCACTGCCACGGCTGCCATGCTCCTTCGTAGAGATGCGTGTAAAGATCGGCGGCCGTCGGATACGGCATCGCCTCGGCGCGATCGGTCGCTTCGTTGGTCTCGCGCAGCACGTCGCGTTTGAGTTGTTCGACGTCGGCGGCGCTCATCACGTCGTGATCGAGCAGCACGCGCTCGAAGAGCGGCACCGGATCGTCCTTGCGATGCTCGGCGACCTCTTCTTTGGTGCGATAGGTCATATCGTTGTCGTCGGTGGAGTGCGCGAGGAAGCGATAGCACATCCCTTCCAGCAGCGTCGGGCCGCCGCCGTTGCGCGCGCGGTCGAGCGCCTCGTTGACGTTGCCGTAGGTTTCGATCGGATCGAACCCATTAAAGCGATGGCCGGGGATGCCGTATCCGGCGGCGCGCTTCCAAATTTCGGGTTGCCCCATCTGGTGTTCGATCGGCGTCGAGATCGCCCAGAGATTGTTCTCGACAAGAAAGACGACCGGGAGCTTATGAATCGATGCGAAGTTGACCGATTCGTGCCACTCGCCTTCGCTGGTCGTGCCGTCGCCGCAGGTGACGAGCACCGCGCGGCCGCGTTCGCCGCGATATTTCATCGCGTACGCCGCGCCGACTGCGTGCGGTATGTGCGCGGCGAGAATCGACGAGAAGGACATCAGCCCAGCCGCTTTGCTGGAATAATGGTTGGGAAACTGCCGCCCGCCGTTATGGTCGGCGGCACGTGCGAAGAGCGAGAGCAAAATCTCGTAGGGTGTGAGCCCAATGCCGAGCGCGAGGCCCAGATCGCGATAGTACGGCGCGAGCAGATCTTTGCCGCGATGAAAGGCCATCGCCGCGCCGGCTTGGAGCGCCTCGTGCCCCTCGCTCCCCAGCGCGAAGGGAATCTTCCCTTGGCGGTTGAGCTGGAAGCCGCGGTTGTCGAGCTGCCGTTGCAACAGCATGTTGCGGAAGATTGCCCGCAGTTGATCGTCGCTCAAGCCGTTGCGCTCGAGCTTTTTGCCCTTCGTATCGGTCTTCGCCATCTAAGATTGTCCTTATCGTGCGTGAGTTATCGCCACGGATCGGTGGAATCCGCGTACACGTTGCGGTAGAGTTCTTCGCCGCCGGGGTAGGGCATCGCTTCCGCGCGGTCGGTCGCCTCGTTGATTTCGGCGAGCAACTCGGCTTTAAGGCGCTCCAGTCCCTCGGGGGCGAGGATGCCTGCCTCGACGAGCCGACGTTCGAAGTTCGGCACCGGATCGTCGCGGCGGTGCGCCTCGACCTCCTCGCGGCTGCGATAGGTGCGGTCGTCGTCGTCGGTGGTGTGGGCGAGGAAGCGGTAGCACTTCGCCTCGACCAGTGTCGGGCCGCCGCCGGTCCGTGCGCGATCGAGCGCGTCGGAGACGGCGAGATAGCAAGCGACCGGATCCATGCCGTCGACGCAGGTGGAGGGCAGGCCGTACCCCGCCGCCCGGCGCCAGATATCGGGTTGCCCCATCTGCTTGGCGAGCGGCGTGCTGATCGCCCACTCGTTATTCTCGCAGAGCAGGACGATCGGTAGCTTATGAACCGCGGCGAAATTGACCGACTCGTGCCACTCGCCTTCGCTGGTCGCTCCATCGCCGAAGGTGGTGAGCACGGCGCGCCCGTTCTCTCCACGGACGCGCAGCGCGTACGCCGCCCCAACCGCGTGGGAGAGCTGGGCGGCGATGATGGAGGAGATCGTCGCGATGCCGAGGCGACGGCTCGCGTAGTGGTGCGGGAACTGTCGCCCGCCCGAAAGGTCGGCCGCGCGCGCGAAGAGCGAGAGCAGCACCTCGTAGGGGGTGAGCCCGACGCCGAGCGCGAGCCCGAGATCGCGATAGTAGGGAAAGAGCAGGTCGCGCCCGCGGGCGAAGGCCATCGCGGCGCCGGCCTGCACGCCTTCGTGCCCTTCGCTCGCCGAGGCGAACGGGATCTTCCCTTGCCGGTTGAGTTGGAAGCCGCGATTTTCGAGCATGCGCTGGAGCAGCATGGTGCGCAGCATGCCGACGAGCTGTTCGTCGGAGAGGCCCGCGCGCTCGAAGGGCGGCGAGGTACGGTTTGTGGTAGCCACGGGGAGACGTACTCGCCCGGCCCGCTGCCGAAATCCTGCGCCCCGCCCTTAATGCGCCGTCGAAAGGGAGGCCGCTTGGCTCACGAAGCGAAGTGAGCGCGCCGATGAAACGCATTTTTCTATTGTTTTTTGCTGCGTCGACTTTTGCCGTCGCCGGCTTTGCCCTTGCACGACCGGCCGCGGCCTTCGACCATTTCGATGAAATACAACCGAAAATGTACTGCGCGGCGCGCGTGAGTTCGGTTTCGTCGGTGCGCGGTTTCCCGGGGCTCTGGCGCTACGATCTCTCGGGCGTCTCGACATTCCACGCGAGCGTGGATTTGACCATCGGTACCGATACCGGCACCTTCGACGCCGACGTCCCCGATGTATACGTGCGGAAGGACGATGGATTGTATGTGACGCCGTACGCTCGTTTTGGGCGGCACGAGTATCGCTCTCGCGCCCAATTTGTACTTTTGCCGCCCGACGCAGGGCCGCTTCAATATATCTGGGTGCGCGGCATCGGAAAGGTCGGGGCGACCGTTCTCGGCGCTTGTCCGGCGATGGGCGGCGTGCCGTTCTCTACCGCGTCCATATCGATGCCGACGCCGCCGCCCGCGAAGACGAAATATAACCCGACTCCAGGTTTTAACCCTTACTATTTCAAGCGCTTAAACCCGTCGGTCTTCAATCCACACGCGCGTCCCGACATCGCCAAGATCGTCCAGGCACAACGCGTCGGCCCCGCAGCCCAATACACGTGCACCGACCCGTTTCGCCTGCCGCGTATGGTCAAAAGCTTTCCCGCCAGTTACCCGTTGCTGCCGCACAGCGTTACCGGCACGGTGCCGATCTCCGCATTGGTGCAACTCGGAACGCATAATAACGTTACCGGAGCGACCTTGCTAACACCGACCGGCGTACGCGATTTCGACGCAACCGTGTTGCGGATTGTGGAAAATTCGCAGTATCGGTCCGGCATGGCGCTCTGCAAACCCGCCCCCAGCGAGTTCCTGTTCATCGAGGATTTCGAAGGGACCGGCCAGTGATTCAACGCGCGTTTGGCGCGACGCGCTCGTCGATTCTTGTCGCCGGAATGCTCGCCGGACTTGTCCTTGGCCCGGGCACGCGAGCTCCCGCGGCGGCGAGCAATGCCTTCTGTGCGGCATCGGTCGCTTGGAGCGCGATTCACGCAGCGACCAACCCTGTTGCGCCGGGGAGCGCCGCCACGCGCTATGCGCTTGCTCTCGGCGTGCGCGGCACGACGAGCGTTGCGGCAAGCGTCACTTTCATAGGCACGAAGAATGCCTACATCGTGCAGATACCGGTCACGCCGCTCGTCGTCGTGATGAAAAAGCACGATCGCTTCACCCGCGCGATCGTGGTGCACTTTCCGCATGCGACGCACATTCGCTATGCGTACGTCGACACGGCTGCGGTCGATGGTGCGCCCTCGGTGACCTGTCCGACGGTTGCCGAAAGCCCGGGCGTTCCAAAATTTTGGCATTGGAAGCAGCTCCTTGCCGGCAAACGGCTGAACCTCGATGCAACGCTGCAACAGGCACTGCCACCGCTTCGGTGCGGCGCGGTCTATCGTCAGGCGCGAATGGCGCGCGCCGGAACCGTATACGGCGGCAATTTCGGGTTTCAAACGCGTTCGGCAGACGTCTTGGTAGACATCGACTCACTCGGGAAGCCCGCCTTGGTGAAGCTCTTACGCTCCAGCGGCATTCCGGCATTCGATCGGAACGTCATTGCTGCAGCGGAGGCGTCGCGCTTTCACCCCGCGCGTTTTCTCTGCTCGCCGGTGGTGAGCGAGTATGTTTTTGTCGGGCAGTATTCGCCGTGAGCATGCAGCGTCGAGTCGCGCTCTCCTTCGGCCTGCTCGTTGTCCTCGCGGCGCTACCGCGCGCTGCGTCGGCGTGGCAAACGCAGCAGATTCCCTATCGCTCCTATTGTGCGGCATGGATGCGGCGGATTTCGCGCGCGGGATTCGTGGAGCGGCAGTCGCAAGGCCCCGGCGCCACCGCGAGCGCGGTCGGTGGCGGTGCATCGATTTGGCGGTACGAGTTGACGGCAGCGTCGCCCGCCGCGCTTTCGGTCGAGCTTACGATGCAGACGACGAAGGGCTGGTATCGGGTCACGGCGCCCATGGTGCCGCTTCTCCGCGATGATGGGAACTATCGGTCGAGCGAAGCGGCGTTTCGCCGTTATGAGGTCCACTCGCCCGCGCAGTTTTTCGAACTGCCGGTCTCTGCCGGGCGCCCGCGCTATGTTTGGGTCTCGAAGGCCGGTAGCGCCGGTGCGAGCCCGACGGCGCATTGCCCGGCGATGTGGTTGAAGGAGCCGCGCACGCATAAGGGCGCGAAGCCGACGAAACACTCCGCCGTGAAACGCGTCAATCCGTCGGTCTACGATTCGCACGCGTTGCCCCCGATTGGGGCGATCGCTCGGGCCGATGCGATCTCGGAGCCGGCGAGCGTCTTAACGTGCACGCACCCTTTTCGACAGGCGCGAGTCGAACGGGTAACGGCGCCGAATTATCCGCGCGCCGCGGCCGCGGAGGGCGAGTATTACGAGCTCGCGGTCGCGGTTCGGGTCGAACTCGGTCGCAAGGGGCAGGTGGTTGGGCTCGGGTTTGAGAGCCCCTCCGGCCGACGGCTCTTCGACGGGAACGCGTTGTATGCAGCGTCGCAAACGACGTACTCCCCGAAGATCGGCCTCTGTCTCCCGGTGCCGGGCTACTACATTTTCATGGCCCAGTATGCCCCGAGGTAGTAGCCGAAGTGACTACGAGCCCGTCCGGGCGGAACCCGGCGGGGGCGCGCCGTAACCCGTGCCCATGATCGCCGAAGACCGCATCGAGATCCCGATGGAGGAGCTCGTCGCCTACCGCCGCCACCTCCACGCGCACCCCGAACTTTCGTTCCAGGAGTACGAGACGGCGGCGTTCGTCGAACGCGAACTCCGGTCGTATGGCTTCGACGACGCGAGCCTGCGAACGAAGGTCGCGAAGACCGGCATCCTCGCGACGCTCCGTGGCGGGCGCCCCGGCCCGGTCACGATGCTGCGCGCCGATATGGACGCGCTGCCGATGGACGAAGTCGCCGACGTTCCCTATCGCTCGACGCGCCCGGGTGCGATGCACGCCTGCGGGCACGACGGGCACGTGGCGATCCTGCTTGCCGCAGCGCGAGCGCTCATGGCGCGGCGCGGTGACGTGCCGGGGACGATCGTCTTCTGTTTTCAGCCCGCCGAAGAAGGGCTCGCCGGCGCGAAGGCGATGATCGAAGAAGGGATGCTCGAACATCCGCACGTCGACCGGGTCTTTTCGCTGCATCTCTATTCGGGGCTCGAGGTGGGGAAGGTCGGCGTTCGTGACGGCGCATTTTTTGCATCCTCCGATCGCTTCTCGCTGGAGATCACCGGAAAGGGTGGGCATGGTGCGATGCCCGAGAATACGGTCGATCCGATCGTCGGCGCGGCGCAACTCGTCGGAGCGCTGCAAACCATCGTCAGCCGCGAGATCGCTGCGAGCGAACCGGTGGTCGTCACGGTCGGCAAATTCGATTCCGGTACCACCTTCAACGTCATTCCCGAGTCGGCAACGTTGTTGGGAACGGTGCGAACGCTCGACCCCGAGGTTCGCGCGTCGATGCCCGCAAGAATGGAGCGCATTATCGCCGGGCTCTGTTCGGCGATGCGCTTGGAGTATCGGTTCGACTATCATTGGGGATACCCGATTACCGTCAACGACAACGCGACCAACGATATCGTTCGCGAGGTGGCGGCGCGCGTGCTCGGTGCCGAGGCGATTACCGACCCGCACCAAGTCGGGCTCTGGGGTGAGGACATGGCGTTCGTGCATGAATGTCGCCCCGGCGCATATTTTCTCGTCGGCGTGCATGGCCCCGAGCGCGGCCACGAACCGCAGCATAGCCCGCGCTACGATATCGACGAGCGCGCCCTCGGTGTCGGCTTTCAGATGATGGTGGGATTAGCGCTGCGAGGGTAGCGCCCTCACTCGCTCTCGCCGCCGCGCTCGTCGCGCTCTTCTACGGTTCGCACCCAGAGAATGGCTCGGGCGTAGCCGTCGAGTTCGCGCAGCGTGCGTTCCAAGCGCACGCGCGCCTCGCGTTGTGGGGCGCTCTCGCCGGTCGGCACCGAATACTCCGCAAGGTAGAGACGCGCTGCGGCGAGATCGCTCGCGGCGAACGGCCAGCGCTCGCGCAGGGTGCGCTCGGAGGCATCGGGTAGGCGATCGATGCTCGGCGGTGCCGGGCGATCGGGGTGCAGGGCGGCGAATTCGAGACGCGCGAGCACGTACTCGCTGCGCGTGGCGATGAACGAACCGAGCAGATGCACCAGGCGGACGTCCATGCTCGGCTCATACGACGCGGGAGCCCCCGAGACTTGCGTGCCGGCGCGTGCTGGAGGGCTGCAGCGGCACGAGGCGCAAGTACGCAGCAGCGATGCTCGCCAGGGCGGCGCGCGCCTTTGCTTTTCTAGGGGAGGATGAAACGATGCGACTGATTACTCGGGCCGATCTCGATGGTCTGACCTGCGCGATTCTCTTGCAAGAAGTCGAAACGATCGACGCCATCGATTTCGCGCACCCGAAGGACGTGCAAGACGGGCGCATCGCGATCGACGGAAACGACATTCTCGCAAATCTCCCCTACGATGCGCGGGCGGGCATGTGGTTCGACCATCACATGAGCCAGGAAGAGCAAGCGTTCGGCAGCACGGTGAAGGGCGCGTACGACGTCTCGCCGAGCGCGGCGCGCGTGATTGCGAATTATTATAAGTCGCCGAAATTCGAGCGTTTTGCCGAACTGCTTGAAGCGACCGATCGGCTCGATGCCGCGTTACTGATGCGCGACGATATCGTCGATCCCAAGGGCTGGATTCTCATCGGCTACACGCTCGATCCGCGCACGGGGCTCGGTGCGTTCAAGAGTTATTTCAAGCATCTCATGGAACTTGCGAAATCTATGCCGGTGGAGCAAATACTCGCCGATCCCGAGGTGAGCGTTCACGTCGAACGCCTGCGCGCGGAGGAGAGTGCGTTCAAGGCGCTGCTGGAAACCAAGAGTCGGCTCGACGGCAACGTCGTGATCACCGATATGCGCGGCGAGAAGCATCCGCCGAGCGGCAATCGCTTTCTCGTGTACACGCTGTTCCCCACTGCGAACGTTTCGGTCCGCATCGCCGACGGGCACGACGGGAGCTACGCATCGATCCAAGTCGGGCATTCGATTCTCAACCGCACCTGCAAGACCAGCGTCGGCGATCTGCTCGCCGATTACGGCGGCGGCGGGCACGTCGGCGCCGGCACCGCGCAACCCGCGACGCCCGATGTCGAACGCGTGCTCTCGGAGATCGTGACGATGCTCAAACGCAACGGGTAGGAACGTGGCATCGCTTTCGATCGAAGGGCTGACAAAGCGGTTCGGAACGAAGACTGCGGTCGACGACCTCTCCTTCGAGGTGGGTTCCGGTGAAATCGTTGGATTGCTCGGCCCGAACGGAGCGGGGAAGAGCACGACGTTTCTATCGCTCGCGGGCTTTTTGCGACCCGAGTCGGGTACGATTTCTTGGGCGGGCACCGCGTTAGGGCCGGAACGCGGACGCGTCATTTCGCTCATTCCCGAAACGCCCGAGGTCTATCCGGTGCTCACCATTTGGGAGCATCTCGTTTTTGTAGCGAAGAGCAGCCGGCTCGCACCGGGCTGGGAGACGGAGGCGAACTCGCTGTTGGAGCGGTTGGGAATCGCCGACCAGCGCGACACGCTCGGGCGCGCGCTCTCCAAAGGGATGCGGCAGAAGACGTTGATCGCCGCAACCCTACTCGCCGACACGCCGGTGCTGTTGCTCGACGAACCGATGATCGGGCTCGATCCGCAAGGGCAACGGGAACTGCGGGAGATGCTGCGCCAACTGCGCGCCGAAGGAACCGCGATTATCATTAGCACGCACATGATCGAGCAGGCTCGGCAGATCTGCGATCGGATCGTCATTATCAAAGACGGGCGCTTCGTTGTAGCCGGAACCTTCGACGAGTTGCGCGCGCGCGTGGGGCGCGAGGACGCCGAAGAGCTTTTCTTGGAATTGACGCGGGCCTAACGTGAACGGCGATTGGGCGGCGCTGGCTTATTTGGAATGGCGAACGCGAACGAACGAGCTGCGCGAGACGCTTCGCAATCCGTCGAAGCTGGTGTTTCTCATCCTTGGAGTCGCCTACTATGCGTTCTTTTTTTGGCTTCGCGTCGAGAACGCTCGCGTGCACGGCCAATCTGCGGGAATGCACGAACCCTATGCGACGCTGGCGTTCTGCGGCGTACTGCTCCTCATGACCGTGACGGCTTGGGCCGGCGCGCGCGGGGTAGTGAAGCTCTTCACCTCATTTGCCGATGCGCGGTTTCTCGTTTGCTCGCCGTTGCACGAAGAGGCCGTGATTCCATTTTTGGTGCTGCGAAAAAACCTCTTTGCTATTGGGCGTTTGGCAACCATCGCGCTACTGTACGCCTTGATTTTTTCAATTTTCGGTGGTCTTGCGGGAATGACGTTCGGCCTCTTAGGTTTTTTTCTCGTCGGTTCGGTGCTCTCTTCGTTCGCCTTTCGGATTCGCACGCGATTCGGTCCCGCCGCCGCGTATGGCCTCGTCGTGGCGTTCGCGCTCGTCGCGTTGTTGCCGGCCGCTGCAATCGGGATGGGTGCGCTCTGGACCGGCGCGCAGCCGTTCGCGCATTGGGCGCTCGCTCTTGGCTTCGGGCGACTGCTGAACGCACTCTTCGCCGGAAATATTGCGGCACTTCTCGCAGTGTATGCGATTTTTCTTGGGTTGGCGATCGCTTCGTTCGTCGGCGCGCGCGATCTCTATCCGGAGATTTTTGCGGCGTCGTATTTGGGAATGAAGGCCGTCGCTCAACGTAGCCAGGGACGCGCGGGCGCGCTCGCTTCTCAAGAATCGTCGAAGCTGCCGAAGACATCGCTCTCGAACGGCGTTCCCCGTGGGATGGCCGGTGCGTGGGCGATCTTGTGGAAAGATTGGATTGGCTTTCGGCGTCATAACGGCGTCCAAAGGCTCTTCGCGTTCGGGATACTACTTGGCGTGGCCATCGGGGCAGTAGCCGGCTACCTGATGCGAAGCCCCGCAACGACCCCTGCCGGAAGCGTGGTGCTTGCAGCCGCACTTTCGTGTGAATTTCTCGTGGTATCGTTGCTGGCGACCGTTATGCTTGATGCCGATATCGGCAAGCCGATGTGGTGGATCTCTGCGAGTCCGTTGCGTTCGCGGCTCTATGTGTGGACGGCGGCGACTGTGTGGCGGACGATCCTTCCGCTCGCACTCGGAATGGCGGCGTATTGTATCGCCGTCGGCAACGCTGCGATCGCTCTCCTTGCACTTCCCGGAGCGGTTTTCGCCATTTTGGTATTGCGTAGTATCGGAATCGCACTCTATACGGTCTTCCCGTGGAACGGTGGAGCCGGAGCGATTTCCGGAATGTTGCGGATGCTGCTTTCGGTCCTCGCTCTGGCGCCACCGGCGATCGGCTTTGCCATTGTCGCCGTGCCGACGCACGATGTTGCAGCTGGTATCGTGTTGGCTGCGATCGTGACGCTCGGCGAAACGGCGCTCTTCCTCGAGTTCGCGATCTCGCGGATCTCCGGCAACGGCGTCGCTATGGCGCGCGACGCCGCGGGGTAAGCGCATGGCTCCGTGTCCTCCCGAGTAGCCAATGGTGCTCTGTCATCCCGAGTAGCCGCTGAAAGCGGCGTATCGAGGGGAGCGCGCTGACGATTACCCGCGCGATAATGCGGCTGCGATCGTCTTCATCGGCAGCAACATACGGTGGAACGGTGCGTCGTGTAGCGTTGCGAAACCGTATCGTGCATAATTCGCGGCGGCTGAATCGTTGGCGGGATCGGTGATGACGGCGACCGCACCGCTATTTGCGGCGGTGCTGAAGGCACGTTCGAGAGCACTCCAAAGGAGAAGTTTCCCAAGGCCGCGACTCTGATAGGTACCTGCGATGCCGAGCTGCCCGAGCAGAAGCACTGGAATGCGTTGGAGCCCATGCACTTTCAACGTGCGAGCCGTGGCGAGATCGAGTTCGCCATCGCGATACTCGTGCGGAGCGAGCGTGTAATATCCGAGAACCTCCGACGGGTTGTCGACGGTTGCGAGAACGAAGGTCGCTGCGCGATAATAGCGCGTTGCCTGTGCGGCCGTGGTGCGGAGGTAGCGATCGACGACATCGTTTCCGCACGCAAAGCTCTTGCGGTCGTGGAGCGAAGGATCGAGTGGGACGATCCGAATGCGAAGGCGACGGCCCGAATTATCGTTCGAGCTCAAAACCGTCGGGAACCGGATTCGCCGCAAGTTCTCGGAGCGCATCGGTGGGCGGCGGCGGGGCGAGTAGGAGATCGTAAAAGCGGCGACGTCGATCGGCGGCGAGCAGAGAGATTCCACTCTCTTCCACGACGCTTCGGGCCGAGCGAAGCGCGACCGTGGCAATGAACCGGGAAAGGTCGCCCTCGCTCGCCAGAGCCGCAGCTTCCTCGATATACGCTCGTTCTCGTTCGGTAAAACGCACCGAGACGCGTGCGTCCCGGCGGGAGGGGGTGGTTGGCATTGGGTGCGCTCCTTATCGTTCTCGCCGACTGAAAAGCCGTATTCCCAATTCCTACTATAGCGCGACAGGGGTGCGGAAGCAATAGTGTCCGCCACTTGGCGGTCGAGCGTGTTGTTTTGGAGCCGCGGCAGCCCCATAGGAGCAGCGGAATCGGCGCGAGAACGGCGGCGACGGGGGGACTTACTCGGTCGCGGAGGGCTCTTAGTGGCCGTCTCAGTGTTTTCGCCGCGTGAACCGGGGCTTCGCAAGAAGGCCTCGGGCGATCGCTTTGCCCGCGTGCTGCGCATCTTGCTGATGCTCCTCACCGACGGTACCCTC
>JAJXXM010000397.1 GCA_021781095.1 bacterium | reverse complement strand
TCATGCACCCGCTCACTTGGAAAGCCTCCGGGCACGTCGACGCGTTCCACGATAAGCTCGTCGATTGCAAAGTCTGCAAACATCGCTTTCGGTTCGACCACTTGAAAGATCCGAACCAATGCCCGGATTGCGGAAGTAAGGCGAGCTTCACCGAGCCGAGAAATTTCAATTTGATGATGCGCACGCAGATCGGCCCGATGGAAGATAGCGCATCGAGCGCGTATCTGCGCCCGGAGACCGCGCAGGGCATCTTCGTGAATTTCAAAAACGTTTTTCAGAGCGCGCGAAAAAAACCGCCGTTCGGTATCGCGCAGATTGGAAAATCTTTCCGTAACGAGATTACCCCCGGAAACTTCACCTTCCGAGTTCGCGAGTTCGAACAGGCCGAGCTGGAGTATTTCGTCCCCGACGACGGCCGCGATATGGAGATCTTTCAAGAGTGGGTCGCGCGGCGAAAGGCGTGGTACGCCGGCTACGGCATCGCCGAGGATCGGCTGCGCTTCTACGAGCTGACGCCGCAGGAGCGGCCGCATTACGCGAAGGCCGGCGTCGACGTCGAGTATCTTTTTCCGTGGGGCTGGGGCGAGCTCGAATCGATCGCACATCGCGGTACCTACGATCTCGACGCGCATATGGCGCTCTCCGGGAAAGATTTGCGTTTCTTCGATGAAGCCTCGAAGCAGCATTACACGCCATTGCTGATCGAAAGCTCGGCGGGAATGGACCGCACGACATTGACGTTCTTGGTCGATGCCTACGAAAAACAAATCGTCACTGGAGCCGATGGGAAGAGCAGCGAGCGCGTCGTACTCCACTTCCATCCGCAGATCGCTCCCGTTCAGGTCGCAGTCTTCGCGCTCGCGCGCAACAAGCCCGAACTCGTCGAAGCCGCGAAGCGCATCGAGGCCTCACTGCGCCCGCTCTTTCGCACGCAGTACGACGAGGGGAATATCGGTCAGCTCTATCGTCGGCAGGACGAGATCGGTACGCCGTACTGCCTCGTCTTCGACTACGACTCGCTCGAGGACGGAAAAGTCACCGTTCGCGACCGCGATGCCATGACGCAAGAACGCGTCGCGATCGACGCCTTGGTCGGCTACCTGCATGGAGCAACGACCGGAGCCGCTCGTTAGCATGGGGTACGTCTATACCTTCGAGCAGGGCGATGCCTCGATGCGCGATCTCCTCGGCGGCAAGGGCGCGGGCCTCGCCGAGATGACGCGTGCCGGGCTCCCCGTGCCGCCGGGATTTACGATCGCGACGAGCGCATGCGTCGAATATTTCGCCGCCGGAAACCGCTTCCCCGACGGGCTCGATGCCGAGATCGAAACGGCGATGGAGGCGTTGCAGCAGCGCATCGGCAAGCGCTTTGGCGACGCTCACGATCCGCTCTTAGTCTCGGTGCGCTCCGGCGCGCGCGCATCGATGCCCGGCATGATGGACACGATCCTGAATCTCGGCCTCAATGACGAGACCGTCCTCGGCCTCGCGGCGCGGACCGCGAACGATCGTTTTGCGTGGGATGCCTATCGCCGTTTCATCGCGATGTTCTCCGGCGTCGTCCTCGATATCGAAAAGCATCATTTTGAAGAAGCGATCGACCGCGCAAAGTTAGCCCGCGGTGTCAAGACCGATCCCCAGCTCGACGCCGATGCCTGGCGCGAACTCGTGACGGAGTTTAAAGCGATCGTACAACGCGAAGCGGGACGTGCGTTCCCTCAGGATGTGAGCGAGCAGTTGCGCCTCGCGATCGCCGCGGTGTTCGCTTCGTGGAACTCGCGCCGCGCGATCGATTATCGTCGCTACAACCGGATTCCCGACGATTGGGGAACCGCGGTCAACGTCATGGCGATGGTCTTCGGCAACATGGGCGACGATTCGGGCACCGGCGTCGCCTTTACCCGCGATCCGAACACCGGCGAGAACGTGCTCTTCGGCGAATACCTCCGTAACGCGCAGGGCGAAGACGTTGTCGCCGGCATCCGCACCCCCGAACGCATTACCGATCTCAAAGAGCGACAACCGAAAGTGTACGATCAGTTCGTCGAGATCGCGCGGCGGCTCGAACGGCATTACAAAGACGTGCAGGATCTGGAGTTTACGGTCGAGCGCGGGAAGCTCTATATGCTGCAAACGCGCAACGCGAAACGCAGCGCCGAGGCGGCGGTGAAAATCGCCCTCGCGCTCGTGGAAGAGGGATTGATCGACGAAGAGACCGCCGTCGGCCGGGTCGACGCGCGCTCGCTCGACGCGCTCTTTCACGCGCGCATCGACCCCGGTGCGGCGATCGTGCCGACCGCGCACGGCCTTAATGCGTCGCCCGGCGCGGCGAGCGGCCAAGTCGTCTTCGATGCCGACGAAGCGGTGGCGTGGCGGGAGCGCGGAAAGCGCACGATTCTCGTGCGCGTCGAGACGACGCCCGACGATATGCACGGAATTATCGCTGCCGAAGGGATCCTGACGGCAAAAGGCGGCGCGACCTCCCATGCCGCCGTCGTCGCGCGCGGTATGGGAAAGCCATGCGTCGCGGGCTGCGAGGCGCTGCAGATCGATCGTCGTGCCGGAAGCGCGCTCATCGCCGGCACCGCCCTGCGCCAAGGTGACTGGTTGACGATCGACGGGAGCACCGGCGCGGTGATTCTCGGGGAGGCGCCGTTACTCGCGCCGCCGAGTACGCTGCCGCAGTGGCTCGCAACCTTTCTCTCGTGGGCGGACCGCGCGCGGACCATGCAGGTGTGGGCGAATGCCGATACACCCGAAGATGCGCGGAAGGCACGCGAACTCGGCGCGCAAGGGATCGGGCTCTGCCGCACCGAGCACATGTTTATGGCGCGCGAACGCCTCCCCGTCGTGCAAGAGATGATTCTCGCGGCCGATGCAAAGGCGCGTGCCAGCGCGCTCGAGCGTCTCTTGCCGTTTCAACGCGACGATTTTGTCGGGATTCTCGAAGCGATGGCCGGACTTCCGGTAACGATTCGATTGCTCGATCCTCCACTACACGAATTTCTGCCCTCGCTCGAATCGCTGCTCGTCGAAACGACCGAACTGCGCCTGCGCGAAGGCACGGAATCGGCGCGCTATAAAGAGCGCGAAGCGCTGTTGCGC
>JAJXXM010000451.1 GCA_021781095.1 bacterium | reverse complement strand
GTCGTCGGTGCGATGGTTTTCATCACGTTCGCTCGCGGGCGCCTCATCGGCTCGAGCGTCCTCATTCACGAAGCGCAGAGTCCCGAGATCTTCGCCATCGTCAAGCGTCAGTGTGCGGCGTTGGGGCTGCCGCTGCCGTTGGTCTTCGTCCGTCAAGATCCGTTGGTTCCCGCCGCGGCGATCGGCTTCGGCGAACCCTATTCGCTCGTGCTCTCGAGTGATTATTTAGAAGAGTTCCGCGAAGACGAACTCTCGTTCGTCATTGGGCGTCAACTCGGGCACATCGCTGCGGGCCACGTTCGCTATCAATCGTTGCTCAGCATCAACGGAAACGAGAACGCGCTCGTGTCGTTGATTTTTGGTCCGTGGTTGCGTCGCTGCGAATTGACGTGCGATAAAGTCGGGCTGATCTGCTGCGGCTCGCTCGATGCCGCCACGCGTGCGATCGCGATTTTGGCGTTACGCAGCTTCGGGCGCCAGGTCGACCTCCGCAGTTTTGCAACACAACAAGCCTCGATCGGCGACGATACGGTGCTGAAATGGGGAGAGTGGCTCGGCTCGGAGCCCTATGCGACCAGCCGTATCGCCGAATTAACCGCATTTGCGGCGAGCGCACAATACGAACGATTCGAAGAGTGGTTTCTGCGCAGCGAGGCCATTGCGCCGATTCCGCTCCCGCTGCCGGGAAGCCGCCGCCTCGATGGCGGCGATCTTGCCGGACGCAGTCGCCGCATTCTCGCCGCAGCGATCGACGTGGTCGTCCTCCTTGCCGCAAGCTCGTATTTTTCGCCGCAGCACTCCTCGCATCGCGCAAAAATTCCGCGCGTGGTCGCCTCCAATGCTTTGCCGAACGGGGCGAACGTTCAATTCGGGCCGTTCCGCGTGAAAATCCCCGCCGAAAAGCCGACCGCCGCACCCGCGAGTACGACGACACCGAACCCGGCAACGAACGTAAGCGCGCGCATTGACGAAGCGAAGAAGAAGGCGAACGAAAGGCTCCTCGTGCGGGCGCTCTCGTTCGGATTTGTCTCGTTTCTCTATTTCACGCTGTTAATCGCGGTCGTTGGACAGAGCTTCGGCATGATGATCGCCGGGCTTCGCGTCTCCTCACTCGATCTTCGGCGACCAAAGTTTTGGCAAGCCCTCGCGCGCGGAGCGCTCGTTGGGTTCTTTTATGCGCCGATCGCACTGCTTGCACCGTTCACCACCTGCTGGTTTCACGACTGGCTAACGAAGACACGCGTCGTTGCCGGCGAACGCCTCATCGCCCGCGTCGCAAACGGTTAAGCGCCAACCCCACACGCGTTGTGCAAGCGCGTCAAATAATTAAATAGCCCGATCGTTGCGACGATCTCTTCAAAGCCTTCGCGACCGCTTGTCTTCAATACGGCAGCACGGAGGTTTTCCGGCAGTGCTCGCGGTTCACGCGTGAGCGCAACCGCGACAGCGAGCGCCGCGCGCTCGAGATCGGAAAAACGCGAACTCGTTGCGTAACCTGAAAGATCGTGAAGAGTCGCTTCATCGACGCCGAGGCGCTTTGCCAAAGCGCCATGAACGTCCATTCAATACTCGCACGCGTTAAGCCAAGCAACCATCACGCCGACAAGTTCCTTGACGCGGCGATCGACGCTGCCGCCCTCAAGCAACGCCGCAATATGCGCGTCGAGCGTCGCCCGTGCCGAAGCGTTGCCGCTGAGCGGCGGTGCGCTCACGAAGAGACGCGTGGGGCCGAACGGTAGATCGGAAACCCGCGCAGGCTATCGAAGCGCGGATCCATCTCGAACGCTAAGTGCGTCGCAGCGCCGGCATGCGCGAGCACCGCCAACGCACTGCCGCGTTTTCCGAGTGCGGCGAACGCAAAGGCCAAATCGTCGCGGCCCACGTCGCGCACGTCGGTACGCGCGAGCGCAAGTTCATGTTTCGCGAGCGTGCGTTTTCCTTCGCGGGCGTAGAGATCGGCGAGGAGCGCGGCACCCTCGTTGCGGCAACTCGAACAGCGCCCCGAAAACGCCTTGAAGGTCGCGGCGGCAAGGCGGTTCTTCCCGAGAGCTTCTTGCGCGAGGCCGATGGTCGTCATCGTGTCGAGGCGATGGGGATCGAGATCGAGCGCTTGGTGCGCGTCGGCGATCGCCTGGTGGAAGTGCCGGTCGAAATAGGCAGCCTGTGCAAGCCACGCCGTCGTCGCCGTCGAGAGCGGATCGAGCCGCGCTGCAAGGCGTAAATCGCGATACCCCGCGGCGGCGTCGCCGTTATTCAAACGCAGGATACCGAGCCATTCGCGCGCCGGCGCATCCTTCGGCGCGAGTTTTACCGCCTTTTTCAAGAGATGACCGGCGCTTTTGAATTCTCGACGATCGAGCGCGATTGCGCCGAGGGCGGCATAGGCTTCTCCGGCATTGGGATCGAGCGCGATCGCCCGCCGTGCATCTCTTCCCGCCGCCGAATAATCGCGCGAAGCAACGCCGTACCCGTAATCCCCCATCATCGCTTCGGCCGAGGCGAGCGCTTCGTATCCCCGTGGATCCTGGGGAGCGATAGCGACGACGCGATGAAAATACGCAAGGCTCCGCAAGAGACTCGTCTGGCTGCGCTCGTTCCAATAGTACCGCCCCAGTGCATAGAGGCGCTGCGCGGTCGGCGGAAGCGTCCGCGTTTGCGCATCGCCCCGAAGCGCCACGAACCGAAGGCCGAACGCACCGAAGATGAGGGCGGCAGCGAGGGCCGCCGTTGAGGGCAACCAGCGGCGCCGGGGGCTCGGAATGCCGATGCGGGGCTCGGGCGGGGCGGGCTGGGGCGCCGCGACCGATTGCGTCGCGGCGGCGACGGCCGGCGCCTCAAGCGGGGCCACGAAGCGATACCCACGCCGAGGAAGCGTCTCGATGACCTCGCCGCTCCAGTAGGCGCGCATGCTCTTGCGCAGCACGTAGACGTTCTGGGAGAGGCTTGCCTCTTCGATAAAGCCCTCGGGCCAGATTCGCGCCAGCAATTCCTTCTTCGCCATGATCTCACCGGGGCGCTCGGCGAGCGCGAGCAGCGTCTCCACCACCTTGGGACCCAAAGCGAGCTGGGTGCCGCCCGCGCTGAGCACCAGCCGCTCGACGTCTAGCTCGAGAT
>JAJXXM010000160.1 GCA_021781095.1 bacterium | reverse complement strand
AATAAGGAACGTACAGCAACACACCCATGCCCAGCGTAGATTATTACGAAGTCTTAGGCGTTGCCCGCGATGCGGCACCCGAAGCGATCAAACGTGCGTATCGCCAATTGGCGCGACAGCATCACCCCGATGTCGCCTCGGATAAGGCGAATGCCGAGACGCGCTTCAAAGAGATCAACGAAGCATACGAAGTGCTCTCGAATCCTGAAAAACGCGCGCGCTACGATCGTTACGGTACCGCCGACGGCAACGACGGGTTCACCGGCTCGCCCTTCGGAGGCGGTGGTTTCGGCGATATCTTCGACATGTTCTTCAGCGAGATGCGCAACGGCGGGCAGCAGCAACGGTCGGGGCCGCAGCGCGGCAGTGACCTGCGATACGATCTCGATATCTCGCTTGAAGAAGCGTTTGCCGGTACGACGCGCGAGCTGACCTTCACGCACCTCGGACAGTGCGACGTGTGCTCCGGCAGCGGTGCCGCTGAAGGCAGCACGGTCGCGCCCTGCGTGCAGTGCGCGGGAACCGGTGTCGTGCGCGTCGCGCGTCAGACGCCGCTCGGCCAGTTCGTCACGCAGAGCACCTGCCCGCGTTGCGGCGGCGACGGGCGCATGGTCGGGCGCCCCTGCGAGAGTTGCGGCGGTCGCGGTCGCCGCGAGAGCGAACGCAAACTCACGGTAAAAATTCCCGCCGGCGTCGACGACGGTGCGCGCATTCGCATCGCCGGCAGCGGTGAGGGCGGGATTCGCGGCGGACAGGCCGGCGATCTCTTCGTCTATCTCAGCGTGCGACGTCACGAACGCTTCCGTCGCGAAGGAATGGATACGGCGGTCGATATTCCGATCGCGTTCACGCATGCGGCACTTGGAGCGACGCTTCGCGTACCTTCGTTGGAAGGAGAGTTGGAACTGACGATTCCAGCGGGTACGCAGACCGGAACGACGCTGCGCATGCGCGGGCACGGAATGCCGAGCGTTCGCGGCGGGCAACGCGGCGACCATCACGTCACCGTCCACGTCGTTACCCCGGCGCGCGTCTCGAAAAAACAACGCGAACTGCTCGAAGAGTTTGCTCGACTCGGCGGTGACGAGATCGAAGAGCGCTCGTTCTTCGAGCGTCTCAAAGAAGCGTTTCGAACGGAGTAATCGATGGCGCGTTTTTTCGTCGAGGGAATCGTTCGTCTCGGCGAGCCGTGTCGGATCGTCGGCGAGGATGCGCGCAAACTGAAAGTCGTTCTCCGCACCCGCGTCGGCGACGAGGTGGAAATTCTCGATTCAACGGGAGCGCGCTTTCGCTGCACGCTCGAACATCTGGATCGCGATGCGTCGGTGCTTCCGCGCGAACGTCTTCCCGAAGCGGAACCGGAGCACGCGCTACGTTTTACGTTGGCGCAAGGGATTCCCAAGGGCAGCAAGATGGATTACGTCGTCGAAAAAGCGAGCGAACTCGGCGTCGCGCGGTTGATCCCCTTACTCACCGAACGCTGCATCGCGCGCGACTGCTCGCCGGGAAAGATCGATCGGTGGCGTCGCCTCGCGCGCAGTTCGGCATTGCAATGCGGGCGAAACGAGCCGATGGAGATCGCTGCGCCGGTTGCGCTCGCGGCACTCTTGGCCGAGGCCTCGCAGTACGATGCGCTCCTCATGCCCTGGGAGCTCGCGCCCTCGCATCCACCGCTGCCGGTGCTGCGCGATGCGCTCGCCGGGGCGCGCACTGCCCTCGGGCTCGTGGGCCCCGAGGGCGGGTTCAGCGCCGACGAAGCGGAGCGGGCCGCTGCCGCCGGTGCTGCGATGCTGCGGCTCGGGCCGCGAATTTTACGGACCGAGACGGCCGGAGTCGTGCTCTCCGCTGCCGTACTTCTTACGGTGCTCTAAGAGGCGCGATGTGAGGGCCTTGGGGGGGCTCGTACGGATGCTGGAAGAGATGCCTGTCGTCGATACTCCGAAGGGGGAGGAAGGCCGATTTTTCGCCTTCTCCGCCCGCGCTTTTCTTTTGGCGGCGGTCGCGACGTTGCTCTTTTCGGTGGCGGCCGGATTCGTCGCGTGGCCGCTCCACCCGCTCGCGGCGCTCGCCATCGTCGTCGCCGGTGCGACGATTCTCTTGGTGCTCGGTGCGATCTGGCTCTGGATGATGCTGCCGACGGCGCGTCGTTTCGCGAGCTACGCAACGGAGATCGAACGCGAACGCGCGCGTTTCGAGCGGCTCTTTGCGAATATGCCCGACATCGGCGTGCTCTACGATGCGAGCGGAATATCGCAGCAAGGGAACGCGGCGGCACGTGCATTATTCGGTGGCGAAGAGCACGAGTTGAAGGGGCGTCTCATCGGCGAGTGCTTCGCTTCGGAGCAGCGCGATATCGTCGGCCGCTATTTCGACCGCGCCCTTCAGGGTGAGGTCATCGAATTCGAGAGCGTCGTTCTCGACGATCGTGAAGGGCGGATTCCGGTCTGGACGACGTTCGTCCCGGTCGTCGGCGGGGGGAAGATCCTCGGTGTCTTTGGGATCGCGAAAGATCTTCGTCCGCTCCGCATTTTGGAGCGCGAAGTGCTCTTCGAAACCGAGCGCTTTCGGTCGCTCTTCGATATCAATCACGAACCGATGCTTCAACTCGGCGCCGATCGGCGCATCATGCGCGCGAATGCGGCGTTCGAACGGATCTCCGGGTATGGAAGCGGCGAACTGATCGGCGCGACCGCCGGGCTCTTTTCTCCCGAGGGCACCGAGGAGAGCCGCGAGAGTGCGTATCGCCGCGTGATGGCCGGCGAAGCCTTCGAATCGGAGTCGCAGATCCGCTGCAAGGATGGGCGCATATTGCCGTTGATGGTCGCGCTGATTCCGATGGCGCGAGGAACCGAGATCGAGGGATATTACCTCGTCATGCGCGACCTCACCGCGCAGCGCACGTTCGAACGTCGCGAAGAGATGACGCGCGAGAAACTGCGCGAACTCTATCGATTGGCGACCGTTCCGCAAGAAGAGCTCGAACCGTTGCTCGCGCGCGTTCTCGATTTCGGGCGTCGCATGCTCGGCATGGAGATCGGCTACGTCCTCGGTATCGACGGCGACGATTTCATCATCCGTGCCAAGGGCGGCTCGGGGCGTTTCACGATCGGCGAGCGCGTTCC
>JAJXXM010000045.1 GCA_021781095.1 bacterium | reverse complement strand
CGGATCGTTGCGAAGGCGTAAGACGACGAGCAGACCGATCAACGCGAGGCTCTGGGCGATGATCGACGCCACTGCTACGCTGACGACGCCGAGGTGCGGCAGGCCGAACCACCCGAGGATGAACGCCGGGGCGAGCGCGATGCTGAGAATCGTTGAGAACGTCAGCGCGTAAAACGGCGTCTGAGCATCACCGACCCCGCGCATCACCGTCGTGTAGGTGATATAGGGAAAGAGCACGGGTGCGAAGAGAAAGAGCACGCGCGCGTAGCGATCGGAGTCGTGAAGGATGCTCGCCGGAGTTCCGAGCGCGGCGAGGATGCTCGGCGAGAAGATTTCGCCGAGAACGGCGACGACGATGCCCATCGCCAGCGTCGCGCCGAGGACGGTTCCCGCAATCTTTTTGACCTTGTGAATATCTTTGGCGCCGTAGGCCTGTCCGATCAGCACGGTGCTTCCGCTGCCGATGCCGATAAGGAACGAAAAGAGCGCGAACATGAGCGGGAAGACTGCCGAGACCGCCGCAAGCGCTTCGACGCCGATCAGCCGGCCGAGAAAGATGCTCCCGAACGTACCCGATGCCGATTGCATGATATTGCTCAGCATCAACGGGACGAGAAAAAGCGCGAGGCTTCTCCACATCGGCTTGCTCTCGTCGAGCGGATCGAATCCCGCCCTGCGGTTTGGAGCGCTCGTGGCCATACGCCTTGCGTTCGTGCGCCCGTCGGTGAACCCCCTTTAGCGAAGGTGATCCGCGAGCGGGCGCGCATTACCGCTCCATGCGGCTCGATAAGTTCCTGAAAGTCGCCCGGCTTGCGAAACGACGCAGCGAAGCGCACGAAGCGCTCGAACACGGCCGCATTTTACGCGACGGAAAAACCTTAAAGCCGGGCTATCGGGTCGCCGCCGGCGACGTTCTGGAAATTCATTACGTCAATCGCATCGTCACGGTTCGCGTGCTCGACGTTCCGCTTCGCGTCACGCCATCGCTCCTTCCGGCCTCGCTCTACGAAGTTCTCGATACGCAGCGCGAACGGCCCGACGAATGGATATGAGCTCGCTTCCGTGAACGCCTCGCTCTCTACCGATGCAAAGGACGCGCTCGCCCGCGAGATACCGAGCGCCGAACACTGTCGCGCCGCGTTGCTCGAAGCCCTCGTCACCTACGGGGCGGTGAAAGGGCGCTTTCACACGCAGCGAAATGCCGTCGCGCGCCTCTTTTGGTCGCTGCTTCCCGACCGGAAGGCCTACGTGATCGAATCGCAACCCGTAAAACGGCTGCGCGGCGGCGTCGATTACAGCATTCGCATTCCCGACGAGTTGCTCGTACCGATGCACAAACCGACGAGACGTTGCGACCGCATTATGGAAGCGCGCGCGGCCTTTCTCGCCGTCGGTTCGCTCGCGGCGGAGAGCTCCGGATATCATCTCGAATTGACGCCGCACGATGCGGCGCTCGCAACGCGGCTCGCTTCGCTGTTGGGTGCGCTGGGCTATCGGCCCAAGCGCATGAAGCGAAAAACGCGCGACGTGCTCTACTACAAGCACTCCGATACCATCGTCGAGTTTCTGACGCTCGTGGGAGCCCACCGTACCGTGCTCGCGCTCGAAGATATTCGTGCGATGCGCGAAACCAAAAATCGCATCCACCGCCTCGTCAACACCGAAGCCGCCAACCTGGACCGCAGTGCGGGAGCCGCCGCGAGCCAACGCCGACTCATTCTGGAGATCTCGCGCGAGCACGGCCTGAAGGCGCTCTCGCCCGCCTTACGCGAGATCGCCGAGCTGCGGTTGAAATACCCCGAAGCGGCGCTCGCCGAACTCGGGGCCCGCTGCGAGCCGCCGATCTCCAAACCGACGGTCCAGAGCCGTTTTTCGGCGTTGGCGCGTCATCTCGGACGCCTGCGCGGCGAGGGCGAGGGCGACTGAGGAGTCTCCTCTCGTGATGGCCGGCGCGAAAGGAAGGGGCGGCCGCTCGCGACCCGGTAGAAGTACGGGTCAGCGGCTCGCCGCCTTCGCAGCGGGCGCTCTGGACGTGCTTTCTTTTACAACGGAGTAACGCATGCGCATCGGCATTAACGGCTTTGGCCGCATCGGACGGAACTTTACGAAAGCGCTCATCGAGCGCCACCCCGAAATCGAGATCGTTGCGGTCAACGATCTTACCAGCGCCGCCGAATGCGCGCACCTCTTCAAACACGATAGCAATTACGGCACCTTCCCCGGTGAGGTCTCCGCGACGGCAAACGAGATGACGATCGACGGACGCAAGATCGCGGTTATCGCCGAACGCGATCCGGCGAAGTTGCCCTGGAAGCAGCACGGCGTCGACGTCGTGATCGAATCGACCGGCCTCTTTACCGACGCCGCAAAGGCGCGAGCGCATATCGACGGCGGCGGCGCGAAGAAAGTCATCATCTCCGCTCCGGCAAAGGGCGAGGACCTCACCGTCGTTCTCGGCGTCAACGAAAAATCGTACGACCCGAGCAAGCACCATATTATCTCCAACGCCTCTTGTACGACGAACTGTCTCGCCACGGCGGTCAAACCGATCGTCGACGGGCTCGGATGGGTGAAGGGCTTCATGACCACCATCCACTCGTACACCAACGACCAAAACATTCTCGACGCGCCGCATAAGGATCTCCGGCGCGCGCGAAACGCCGCCACCAACATCGTTCCGACGAGCACCGGTGCCGCGAAGGCGCTTTACCTCACGATTCCCGAAATTCAGGGAACCTTCGACGGTTTTGCCCTGCGCGTTCCGACACCAACGGTCTCGATGATCTATCTCGTCGCCCAGGTGAAGAAAGCCACGACGAAAGACGAACTCAACGCCATTCTGCGCAAAGCCGCGCAGGGCGAGATGAAAGAGTACGTGCAGTACTGCGAGGAAGAGCTCGTTTCCAGCGACTTCAAGAAATCGCCGTACAGTTCGATTATCGATTCCTCGCTGAACAACGCGAATGGCGATCTCATCCAACTCGCCGCCTGGTACGATAACGAATGGGGCTATTCGTGCCGGCTTGCCGACTTAACGTCGCTGGTGCTGCACAGCCTCAAAGGCTAGCGCGATGTCCTTTGCGACGCTCGACGATCTCGATTGTGCCGGTAAGCGCGTCCTCCTT
>JAJXXM010000259.1 GCA_021781095.1 bacterium | reverse complement strand
CATGCACCATGTCGTTCTCGACCCGCAGCAACTCTCGCGGGGATACTTTCAAATCCTCGGTTTTCCAACGATGGTGGTGATCGATCCGCGCGGATATATTCGCGCGACCTGGACCGGCTTCAACCCGGCGATCGGGCCGGCGATGAGCAATGCATTGCAACATCTTCAGAAAAAGCGGTAGGAGCAGAGGCTTCTACCGCTTTTGGTATCGCCGGATCTCGTCTACGGATTAACGATAAATGTGTCGGAGGAGGGAATGTTCCAGGCCGTATAGGCGAGATAGAACGAGCCGTTGTTCGCCCACGTCGGCCCCCAGGAATTCGCGACGATGAACGCCCCTTTCGTGTCATCGTACCCGACGATCGTCATCGCATGTCCGCCGCCGGTCGCCGTCGGGCCGGTCCAGATATCGTTTGCCGTCAGATTGGAGAAGCCGGCGTCGACGTTTGCGCCCCAGAGCACCGGAACGCCGGCTGCAATCGAGGCTTTGATTTGGGCGATGCCGTTGGCGTCGGTGCGCGGCAGATAGGTGAAATTCGTGATCTTGTTCGGTAACGCCGCGGCGAACGCCGTCGCCGTCGGTTGGGTGAGGTAATCGGTCTCGTTGAAGGGCATATCGACCCACGGCGCGTCGCCCTTGGCGATGAGCAGCGTTAATGCATCGGACTCAAGGCTTCCGGCATCGCGTCCGCGATTGATTTGGTTGTAGACGAACGCCGGCGAGAGGATCTTCGTGTAATCGGGTGCGCCCGTTCCAGTAAGAAAACTCGAGTAATTGAAACGCGCACCCGAGATCGTCGAAGCGGTCATATACCCGGTCGCCCAGGCGACGCAGGAGCTCTGCGAACCCTGGCTGCCGCTCGGGGGACGCACCGCGATCGTCGCCGACAGCGGAAGCCGCAATGCGAGCGGTCGACGCGCCGAGCCGCTGAAGGTGACGCTGCCGTCACCGAAGGCGGCGGCCATCTCGTTGGTCATCCGTTGATCGCCGCCGACATCCTGCGTGACGCCGTTGACGATCGTGGTGTCGTTGGGAATATGCTCGACCAGCGTTGCGGTGCCGTTGAGCGATCCGACGCTGCCGGTGAAGGTCGTCGCTCCATATCCAGAAGATCCGCCGTTATAGGCGAAGGTCAGGCGTTGATTGGCACTCGTAAACTGAATGACCGGCAAGCTGCCGGGGGCGTTGCTCGGCGCGGTGACGAGCACCGGCGTCGAGAGCGGCTGCGAGCCGACGATCCGGTTGCCGCTCGCGTCGTAGGCCAGGAGCGTGAGGAGAACGTTCTGTGCCGTCCCGATCTTCACGGTCGTCGGCTCGACGGAGAGCTTGACCGATGCGATCGTGCCGCCGAAACTCAGGCCGACGCTCTGCGCGTGGTAGAGGACATATTGGCCGATGGTGGCGGTCGAGAGCAGGCTCGTTCCTGCCGTGAGGTTGATGACGTAGCCGCTCGGCCCGACCGGGGCGTTCGGGATCGTCACGCTGCAGCCGGTCGGCGTGCAGGGGGCGGTCACCGACTGGGCGGGCTGGCCGATGATGTTACCGCTGACCGCGACGCCGCTCACTGCGCCGAGACCCGGCGATGGGATCGTGATATTGAAGGTCAGCGGGGTCGTGAGTCCGCTGACAAATCCCGGAACGGTGGCCGGGGTCGCAACCGCGGCGGGCGCCGACGGTTGCGACGGGAGAAAGGTGGCATTCGATCCACCACATGCGGCGAGTGCTAGTGCCGCGAATGCAGCAGTAGCAGCGAAGAACGCTCTCTGTAGGAACATCAAAAGCGACTTCTGTCGGAATACGACGGCATCCTTCGACGAAATCTTCGACAAGGAGCGCCTTTAAATCAAGTTTGCGTAAAGCGAAAACCCTATTTGCCGGACCAAACGGCTTTGCGCTTCTCAAGAAACGCACTCGTGCCTTCGCGGAAATCCTTGCTGTCGACGAGGAGACCGAACTCCATCGCCTCTACTTCAAGCGCGTCGGCGAGCGAGAGATGCTCCCCGCGGTGAATCGCACGTTTGCAGGCCGCGACCGCGAGCGGTGCTTTGGCGGCGATCGCACCGGCGACGCGGTGTGCTTCCTCCATCAAGCCCGCGAGGGGAACGACCCGCTCGACGAGCCCGATGCGCAGCGCTTCCCGCGCGTCGATGATCTCGCCGGTCAGGCAGAGATAGAGCGCCATGCCTTTCCCGACGAAGCGCGTGCTACGCTGGGAGCCGCCGTATCCTGGAATGAGGCCGAGATTCACCTCGGGTTGGCCGAATTTCGCATTCTCCGATGCGATGCGGATATCGCAGGCCATCGCCAGCTCGCAGCCGCCGCCGAGCGCGAATCCGTTGACCGCAGCGATCACCGGCTTCGAGAGCGATTCGATCTGCGTGGTGATGTGCTGACCGACGCGCGACTTGTCAGCGCCGGCACCGGCATTGGGAATTGCATTGAGTTCGCCGATATCGGCGCCGGCAGCAAAGGCTTTCTCCCCCGAGCCGGTGAGCACGATCGCGCGAATCTCCGGGCGTGCATCGAGCGCAGCGAGCGCGCGCGAGAGCTCGCCGAGCAGGGCAGCGTTGAGGGCGTTGAGGACGGCCGGGCGTTCGAGTGTGATCGTCGCAATCGGCCCGGCCTCGCTGACGCGAATGTTGCTCGCACTCTCACTCATAATCGTAGAAACCTTTGCCGCTCTTGCGGCCATGCCGTCCGGCGAGAACCATGCGCTTGAGCAACGGCGGCGCCGCCATCATCGGATCTTTGAATTCTTCGAACATGATTTGCGCGATATAGTACGTGGTATCGAGACCCACGAAATCGAGGAGCTCCAGCGGACCCATCGGGTATCCGCAACCGAGCTTCATGCCCTTGTCGATATCTTCTTTGCTTGCGAGCCCGCCTTCGTAGCAACGAATCGCATAGAGGAGATAAGGAATCAGCAGACGATTGACGACGAATCCCGGCGTATCTTGCGCAAGGATCGGTTCTTTGCCGAGCTGCTGCGCGAAGGCGTAGAGTTCGTCGATCGTATCTTGCGTCGTCGCGATCGTGCGCACGACCTCGACGAGTTTCATAATCGGAACCGGATTGAAGAAATGGAGCCCCGCGACGCGATTGGGACGTTTGGTCGTCGCGGCGA
>JAJXXM010000058.1 GCA_021781095.1 bacterium | reverse complement strand
TGATGTCACGACGCCAGAGCCCGCAGGCTCCGGAGACGATGCCGAGCGCGTTGAACGGCGCAAAGCCCATGCGCGTCGCCAAAAATGCACGCAAGTACTCCAGCACCTGAAACAGCTGCATCATATTCTTCGGCAACGACGGTTCGAAGGGCTTATCGTCGACCGGAGTCGAGGCGTTTCCCACCGCAACCGCCCCGCCGACGACGACCGTGCGGCGATCGCGTTGGCACGGCTCGACCATCCACTGCAGCGTCTGGCGATGATAGTACGAATCTGCGTCGGCGGTAAAAAGCAAGGGGTAACGAGAGAGATTGATGCCGGCATTGAGCGCGTCGCCCTTCCCTCCGTTCGCCTTATCGATCACGCGCAGTTCCGGGTGCAACCGCGATTGATAGACCTCGCGAACCTCCTCCGTCGGCAATTCGACGCGATAGATCCCTTCGTACGGTTCGAGCTCGAAGGCTTCGTTCAAACGCTCCAAAGTATCGTCGGTCGACCCGTCGTTTATAACGACGATCTCGAAGTTTACGTACTCCAGCGCCAGCATCGAGCGCACCGAGGTAACGATAATTTCACGCTCGTTGAAGGCCGGCACGAGCATGGTTACCGGGCGATCGAGCGTCGAGTTCGAACGGCGGACCGGATCGGCCAGATGCATCTTCACAAAGCCGGGTAAACGAAAGAGCGCTACGCCGCCGGTAAACGCGTAGTAGCCGTTGATTACCAAAAAGTAGAAAAACAATCCGGTCTCGATAAAAACCACGATCGCTTCCATCGTCGCATGCCCGTCGATGCTCATAGGCGGGCCTCCGGGGCTCCCTGCGATGCAGTTCGTCGATCGCGCAGCGGCGAACGCTGCGCCATCATCTTTCGCTCGGCGAGCGCCTGTGCGATCGCGTCGCGAGCGTATCGGTCTTCCACTTCGACGACAAAATCATCGAGCAGACCGCTCTCACCGTAGAGTTCCACGATCGCCTCCGCCGCGCGCAAGCGAACCCAGTAATCGCGGTGCGAGGCGAGTTGCAGAAGCGTCTCGCGATCGTCGTAACGAACGCACTTTCGCAATACGCGCAACGCCGAGAGCAGGACGATCGGCGATTTGTGGGCGCAATAACGTAGCGCGAGCGCGCGATCTTCTTCCGAGGCAAGCGGAGCGAGCGAACGAAGTGCCGCGGCGACCGTCTCCTCTTCTTCGGACTCTTCGAGCACGCGCTTGCAGACCGCTCGAGCCGGGGACGGCGAGCAGAAGCGTACAAAATCGAGGAGCCGCCGTCGGCCCGCCTCGTCGGCACCGGCAATCGCCGCGCGTAATGCTTCGTCGAGGTCGATCCGGTCGATCTCTTTGAGCATCGTCTCGACGCGCGAACGGATCCAGTCATCGCGATCGCGGACGAGCTCTAAGACTCCGTCGGTGAAGCGAGCGTCGATACGCAGCGCACATTGGGCTGCGGCACGCGAAAGCTCCGCCCCTTCGTCGGCCGAGAGCCGGATCGCATCGTCGAGCGCCGCGCGTTCGCGGAGTTGTCCGAGCGCGGTCAAAGCGAGAATTTTCTCGGCATCGTCACCGCGACCGAGCCAGTAGAGGGCGTGCCGGTCGAGACCGATATCGTAGGCGAGTGTATCGAGTTTTGGGAGCACCTCGCGCGCGCGGTCGCGATCCTTATCGCGAAGCTGGTGAAATTGCGAAAACAACGCGATCACCGTAAACCAATCGCGTCGACCCACGCGCGGCAGCACCTCCGGGAGCGCTTCGCCGGTATATGCCGTCTTGAAAATAGAACGCCAGCGCTGCGTAAGCTGTTCCTGCCGTCGCCGAACGATCGAGTTGCGCGTGCGCAGGAACACAAAGGCAACGATCAGTGCTGCGGTCATGATCGACGAGAACAGAACGCTCAGTTCGATGAGCCACAGCAGTGGTTCAGAGGCGCTCGCGAAGCGCAACACGTACCTCGAAGCGATCGTATGCACCGGTCAAACCATACCACCCAAGGCCGAGATCGAGCCCCGTGCGCGACGATAGCCGGTGCGTATCGCCGAGAAAGACCGTTAAACTGTGATAGACCGCCGGCGGCGCTCCGAGGCCGACATTTTCGACGTCGCGCCCGGTCGAGAGCGCGAGGTTCTCCGTGTCGCAAGGTAGGTAACGCGCCATTGAAACGCCCTCGGAGAGCGCGATTCCCGGAACGTTCGTCAGCCGCGCAAAGGTTACGGTGCCCGCTACGCGGAGATCGCGGAAGTAGCGATCCATGCCGAGGTGCTCGATCGACGCGCCGACCGTGCTGTACTGCCGGGAGGCATACCCGGCCTGGTAACCATACCCGCCGCCGGCGCGGAGATCGAGGTCCCCTTGCAGGCTCGAGGCCGGCAAAATATTGTGCTGCGGGCTAAACGAACCGATGAGATCGACGATTACATGCGGCCGCACTGCGAGATAAGCGCCGCCCTCGTAATCGTTATCGTTTTGCCCGAAACGGAGATCATCGGCAGCGCGAATATAGGCGGAGTGCCGATTGCCGTCACGCTCTTCGAGCAGCAACGAACTGCTGCTCCAATTGCCTCGGTTTTTCGTCAGCGTCGCGTTCGACGCACCTACCTCCATCGTCACGCGTTGCGTCGGCGGCGGCGGAATGCTGCCACGCGCCGATGCAGCCGTCGGCATTCCGATGACGAACAGTATCGTCGCGAGCGCGGAGCATCGTCTCATCGGTGTGCCGGAGATCGCAGCCCCGCGATGACGTCGTCGAGAATACTTTCAAGCGGGATCTTCGGTTCGAACGAAATCACTCGCCGCGCCTTCGCGATATCGGGAACGCGGCGCATGATCTCCTCGAATCCGGCGGGATAGGCGCGAGAAAAGGGAACGAACTCGATCGCCGATCTCGATGCCGTGCGTTCGACGATCTGCTTGGCAAGTTCGATAATGGTCATCTCCACGGGATTTCCGATATTCAGGACCTCCCCGGCCAACGCATCGATGCGAAGCAATATCGCGAGCAGCGCGTCCGTCACGTCGCGGACCGAACAAAAACATCTCGTCTGCGTTCCGTCGCCGTAGACCGTTAAGGGTGCGCCGGAGAGCGCCTGTGCCGTGAGGCGCGGCACGACCATCCCATAACGGCCGCTCTGCCGG
>JAJXXM010000454.1 GCA_021781095.1 bacterium | reverse complement strand
CGATACTCGCGGTCGAGGGCGCTCCCCAGCGGGCTCGTGGCCAGATCGGCGGCGTCGTAATGCACCTTCCAGTCGGTGGAGAGTGCCGCATGCACGGGGAGGATCTCGTCGCCGATAAAGAGCGCGCGATATTTTAGGTAATAGCCTCGCTCGTCGCGCGTATCGACGAACTCTAAAACGTAGATTTCGTCGCCGGGGAAATCGTCGATCGCCGCTTGCAGCGCGGATGCGTCGGCGACGTAGCGGAAAAAACGGCCGTTGTGGAAGCCCGGCGCTCGAACGAGAAGCGGATAAAAAATGCCGGCGGCGGCGAGAAACGCACCCGCCTGGCTTCCCCGTAACCGTTCGCGCTCGCACCGTACGATGCGCGGTACTCGTAGCGAAGAGCGACCGCGCAGGCGGGCCGCGTTCAGATCGCGGCGCGTTTTCAACACGGCCGCCGGATGGTTCAGCACGGGTGCATCGCTTCGCGCGATGATGCGTTCTGCGAGCGCGAGAGCGGGAGCCGCAGCATCCGCATCGCCGATGGCATTGAAGATCGCGTCGTGCCGCGGCAGCGTAGCGTTCGCGGAGAGCGCGTCGACGTAGACCAGCGTGATGGCGAAAACGTCGGTGGGAAGGAGCGGCTCGAGTTCGACGTTAGCATCGGCACTCGCCAGCAGCGCGAGCATGCGGATGGGGGGATTCGTGCCGCGAAATGGGACCAACCGCATCGGTGCGAGCGTAATTGCGTCGCGGCGATGGCGCTCCGATGCAGCCTCGTCACCGACTCGACGATAGGCTTGCGCGAGCCCGAGATGGGCCTGCAACTCGAAGGGGTCGAGTGCGAGCGCGCTTTCGTAGGCTTCGAGTGCGGCGCGCGCGTCATCGGCCGCGAGCATGCTATGCCCGCGGTTCACGAGTGCGACGACCTCGGCTCTTCGCCCGTTCACGGCGGTGAGGATATTCCTCGGCACGCGCGCTCCCCCCGAGCGAGCGCTATCTTGCTCGCGAGCGGTCTCGCGTCGTTCGTGGGAGAAGGAGCGAGAGTGTCGCTTCGCCGTTTCGTTCTTCCTTTGGCCGCGTTCGTCGGAATTCTTGCGCTCGCCGCGTGTTCGAAAACCGCCCCGCGGCTCTACGGGACGATCCTGCAACCGATACGCTCGGCTCCGCCGATCGATGGAATCGACCAAGGAGCGAGCCCGTTCTCGCTTCTCCGCGAGCGCGGACGGGTCGTCGCGCTCTACTTCGGCTTCACTCACTGCAAGGATATTTGTCCGCAGACGCTCGCGAAACTCGGTGCGGCGCGAGCGAAATCCGGGCTCGGTTCTCAAGTGGCGATCCTCTTCGCAAGCGTCGATCCCGCTCGCGATACGCCGGCGGCGCTACGTGCTTTCTTCGCTCGCGTCGGCGTGCGCGCGGTCGGCATCACTGGCACGCACGCGCAAATGAGCCGCATCTGGAAAGCCTACGGCGTGGAAGTGCAGGCGACGCGCGAGGACGTCGGGCACAGCGACTTCGTCTATTTTATCGGGCCGCGCGGGAACCTTCGCATCGTCGGCGGTGACGAGATGTCGATCGCGCATCTCGCCGCCGATATGCGCGGGCTTTCGCGGTAGAGCTTGAAAACGTCGAACCGAACGAATCATCATTGCGGACGCGGATGCACCGAAGGAATCGCTGGTCGCCCTCTTGCGTGCCGCTTGCTTCGGCGTGTTTTTTTCTGCTAGGTTGCTTTCGAAACGCCACAAATCGCGTTTGTAGCACCACCGCAACCGTTTAATGTCGTAACCAGAAGTGTTCGGCTTTGGTAAAGATGTCCGGTGCGCGCGGCGCGATCCGACCGTGCGAGCGCGCACATCTACATCCTTTACAGAAGAGGACTTTTTTTTCGTGTTACGTTTTCGAACGGCGGCGCTTAGCGCGCTGCTCCTTTCCCTGGTGCTCAACGCCTGCTCGGGTGGCCAAGGGGGCATGCTCCCCACGACTGCGAAGCCTGGCGGCATGCCCGCGCTCACTAGCAGCGGCACGATGCCGCAAGCGACCGCGTCACCCTCATTACCAGTTTTGAACTGTCCGTCGATCGTAACCCCGGGTGCTGCGCGTATCGGCATCCATACGCAGCCGACGCAACGCCTAGGCGGTTCACCCACTTCAGGCGGTGCAACGTTGCCCGCGCGTCAAGGTTGCGGTAACGGTATCGCGCGTCCAAAGCGCACGATGGCGTGGAGTGGCTGCAGCAGTGGTCAGCAAGATTTCGGA
This sequence comes from bacterium, assembly GCA_021781095.1. Next base: position 10,450 of record JAJXXM010000454.1, on the reverse strand, counting down.
TGTAATGCGCATCAATCACCCGGCGACGGCATGGTCTGGGTTCCCGAGGCTTGCGCTTGGCTCGCCGGCTACCAAGGCCAGGAAAGCTGCACCCCCGGTTTTTGGGAATCGGGATGTGCTTCGATGGGGCTGCCGAGTAATTGTGGCGGTGGCGGAAGCGGCTACACCCCCGGCGGACCGCCGTGCCAGCCGATTTCGTCGTGCATCGCGTTCGGCGAAAAACCGCAAGACGGCAAATCGTGTAATGGATCTCAATATAAAATTGGTTCACCAATCGCACCCGCAAACGAAAATTCTTCAAACACCGGCTACTACGTTAATAATATTTCCGCGATTACCCAAAACGGCTTACCTGTAGCGTATGTATACCAAGTGAATGAGGCAAACAGCGCGACAAATTATTACTTTATCCAAATTACAAATAACGCAACTAATCAGTTCACGGTCGGGCTGGGAATCGGCTTCGGACCCGTTAATATTTCGCTTAGTGACACCTATGGCGTGTCATCCGTTTCCGCGCCGCAGTGGTTTTTCCCGGGGCAAACTCCATTGCCATCGAGCTCAGTGTCGATTTCTTGCTGGCCCGCATACCCCATGCCGTCATAGGAAAGGTTTGTAATGATATTAGCCGTTCCACTCACGATGTTTCTACGAGGCTTGCCCGATAGAACACATTGTGGAGTAAAGTCCTACGAAGTTGGTTCTCCAATCGCGTCCGCAAACGATACACCCCACTACGTCCGATCGTTTGCGGAGATCGTGAACTCAACGGGCACCGTCGTTGGTTGGGTGTATTTAGCGGATAATGGGTTTGGACATAAAGTCAGCGAGTACGTACAGGGAAGCGACAGGAAGAGCGCTATCTTCAGGAAAACATTCGCAGTAACATGGCCGGATGGAAGTTCGGTGTCGTCGATTGTGAAAATTGGAGATGTATGGCCGACTCGACGCTTGGTCGTCCGTCGATGCCCAGACGAAGGCGGTCCCGGAAATCCGAAATGACCGGGAAGGGATCGTCGCTACCAGTACGAGGGGAGGCCGAAATTCGGCCTCCCCCTTTATAAGTGCGCCCGGCATGGGCGTTGACTAGGAGGTGCAAGTTCTCTGTGGGGCCTGGTCGTGGCAACCACTAGCCAAAGGCAACGGTGTCCACCGCGAGGTGGAATCGGAAGGAAGCCGGCGGCAAACCCGCGCGCCGAGGAACACGAATCGTATCAGGCGTTTGCATTCGGACGAGTTCGCTAAACAGAACGAAGTCCGATACGGCCAAGGGATGCAGGCGTAAATGCGGCGGCGACATGCGGGGAAAGTCAACGTTCTTACCCAGGGAGATCTGCCGATAGGTCAGCGATGACAACCGCGCCAGTGATGACGCACTGAATCGGCAGAAGTCAGCAGAGGTCGTAGTACCGCAAGCGATTGCGGGAAGGACCGAACATTGAATCGAGGTGCAATTTGTCGAACTCGCGGTCCAAACAACGAACGCAGCAAACTTCGCAAGAAGCCTCGCAAGCGGAAAATAGGGTGAAGCCCGAAGGTATGCTTGGAGAGCCGAGTGCGGACGCGGTGAATGCAAATGACGCATCCTCAAAGACCGAACACCTCATGGAGCAGGTCGTCGCCAGAGAGAATATGCTGGCGGCGCTACGACGCGTTGAGCAAAACGGCGGCGCTCCCGGCACCGATGGGATGAACGTGGACGATCTCCGCGCGCATCTCAAGGGGCACTGGGAGTCAATCAAAGCAGCGCTCCTTGCGGACCGCTACAAGCCGCAACCCGTCCGCCGGGTGGAGATACCAAAGCCCGATGGCGGCGTGCGACTTCTCGGCATCCCCAACGTCGTTGACCGCTTGATCCAGCAGGCGATTCTTCAAGTGCTTACGCCCATTATCGACCCGACGTTTAGCGAGCAGAGCTTCGGCTTTCGGCCGGGGCGAAGCGCGCATGACGCGGTCCGATGTGCGCAAGCATTCATCGAAGCGGGAAACGATTGGGTCGTGGACATCGATCTGGAGAAGTTCTTCGATCGAGTCAACCACGACAAGCTCATGGTACGCGTGTGGCGATACGTCAAGGACAAGCGCGTCTTGCACGTGATTCGTCGCTACCTGCAAGCCGGAGTCCTACTCAACGGTGTGGTAGTTGCGAGCGAGGAGGGAACACCGCAGGGCGGCCCGCTCTCTCCGTTGCTTGCAAACATTATGCTCGATGACCTCGACCGGTATCTTACCGAACGCGGTCATCGGTTCTGTCGCTATGCCGACGACTGCAACATTTATGTTCGCAGCGAACGCGCGGGAGAACGGGTAATGGCTAATACGTGCCGTTTCTTGGAAGAGCGCTTGAGCCTGAAAGTTAACCGCGCGAAGAGCGCCGTTGACCGCCCACGAAACCGGAAGTTCCTAGGCTACAGTTTCTTTCGACGCTTAGGTGTCAAACTTCGCGTATCTTCGAACTCCATCGCGCGTTTCAAAATGCGAGTGCGAGAACTTACATCGCGCAGCAACGGATGGGGCATGGAACGGCGTATCGTCGCTCTTAATCGCTTCATACGCGGTTGGGCACAGTACTATCGCCTCGCCGAGGCGCGCAGTATCTTCGAAGACCTCGATGGATGGCTTCTGCGCCGATTGCGGCAATGCCAATGGAAACAATGGAAGCGTGTACGGACTCGATTCCGCGAACTCCGCGCGCTCAAGCTTCAGGAATGGCACGTCCGCGAGTTGGCCTTTAGCCGCAAGGCGTATTGGCGAATTGCAGGCGGACCGCTCAATAGCGCCATGCCCCGGACCTATTGGAAGGCCCGAGGCATGATCGGTCTGCGCGAAACGTTCGCGCGCTTGAGTATTCAATGAACCGCCGGATGCCGAACGGCACGTCCGGTGGTGTGGGAGGACGGGGGCTAGCCGCTCCCTCCTACCCGATTGGCATTGCGCTACCGTCATTACGCCGCGACCCGCGTACGCGTTGCGTTGGAATATCCTCAAACTCACGGTTGCGGACGGGGGAAGGGGGAATAGCGTCATTCGAATTAAGAATACCCCCGTTTCGGAATGTCGAGCGCTACGGCCCTTGCGGGCCGTTCACTTTGTGAAACGATTCCGGGTGAAGACCGGGCGCTGCGGGTCGTCGATGAGAGCGTGCGCGAACGCCGCTCGAAAGCATTGACGAAGCGCCGGGGCGCGTGTTGCCGGTTCGCGTGCGTCGAGGCCGATAGGCATTACATGGTTGTCGATCGCGCAGCTCGCCGCCGATACGCGTGGGTTAGCGCGGTAGAGTTGAAGTTCGGCGATGCACGAACTCGAGGAGAAACGCCACGAACAAAAGCACGATGCCCGCCGCTGGTAGCGCGGTTGCCGTCCAGCCCGGAGCGCTATACGGAAGATGGTTGAAATTGATGTTCGTTAAGCCGAAGGCAGCGGCGAGAACGGCGGCAACTCTTCCAATACGCGAGCGAAAACCAAGTGGGACCATCGCATAGATCGCATTGAGAATAAATAGGGTGATAAATTGAAAGGTCATCGTTCGTCGGCGATCTCCCGAAATCCAAACTCTGCCGCCAGGTGCGGTAGCAAGGCATCGCGGGCTTCGGCGAGGGAAACCTCGTGCCCGATTTCGTGCGCGATCGAGGTGATCCCACGGTCGAGAAGACCGCAGGGGTTGATCAGCCGGTCGTAATCGAGCGCGGTGTTGACGTTGAGGGCGATGCCGTGGAGTGAGACCATCTTTTGCACGGCGAGCCCGATCGCACAGATCTGATTGCGGCCCACCCAGACGCCGGCGTGTTCGCTCCAACGATCCGCAGCGATGCCGAAATCGGCGCAGGTTGCAATGACCGCCGCTTCCAGCGAACGCACCAACGGGACGACTTCGCGAAATCGTTCGAGTTTGCGGATCGGATAGACGACGAGTTGGCCCGGGCCGTGATAGGTCACGTCGCCGCCGCGCTCGATCTCCAAGACATCGATGCCGCGCGCGGCGAGCACCTCGGGAGCGAGAAGAACGTTCTCGCGCTTCGCGTTACGCCCGAGCGTTATGGTCGGTGTGTGTTCGACGAAGATCCACGTCTCGGGCTCGCTGCCTTCGCGCACCGCTTCGTGTAAGCGATGCTGGATCTCCCAGACCTCGCGGTACGGGCGCAGACCCAAATCGAGGATCCGCGCCTTCCCCAGCGTGCGTTCTATTTTGCCGCTCCGACCGGTGCCTTCGGTTTGGGATTGACGATATGGATTGCCTTGCCGTGCGCGGCCTCGGCGGCGTCCATGATGCCTTCGGTGAGCGTCGGGTGCGGATGGATCGAGAGCCCGATATCTTCGAGCGTCGCGCCCATCTCTAAGGCGATCACGCCTTCGCCGATCAACGATTCGGCTTGCGGCGCAACGATATGCATGCCGAGCAGTAAATCGGTCTTCGCGTCGCCGACGAGTTTGATGATGCCGTCGCTCTCGTTCATCGTGCGCGCGCGCCCGCTCGCTGCGAGCGGGAACTTGCCGATACGCACCTCGTAGCCTTTCGCTTTTGCGTCTTCCTCGGAGAGCCCGACGGTCGCAACCTCGGGATCGGTGTAGACGCAGTTTGGAATCGCGACCGGATCGAACGCCGTACTGGTGTCGCCGCCGATCACTTCGGCCGCGACGACGCCCTGTTTCATCGCGCGATGCGCGAGCAACGGTTGCCCGGTGACGTCGCCGATCGCATAGATGTGCGAAACTTTGGTGCGCATTCGTGCATCGACGGCGAGAAAGCCTTTCTCGTCGACGGCGAGCCCTGCGGCCGCGAGGTTGAGCGCGTCGGTGACGGGGCGGCGGCCGACGGCAACGAGCGCCATCTCGAATTCGCGCGTCTCGTCCTTGCCGCCGGTCCCGGCTCCGGCGATCGTCGCCTTCACGCCCTTGGCGGTCGTTTCGAGCGCGGCGACCTTGGTATCGAGCATGATCTCGACGCCCTGCTTTTTAAGAATGCGACCGAGCGTCTTCGAGATCTCGATATCGCTTCCGGTAAGAATCTGCGGCAATGCCTCGACGACGAGCACTTGCGCGCCCATGCGCGTGTAGACCGTCGCGAATTCCAAACCGATCACGCCGCCGCCGATGACGAGCATCGTTTTGGGGATTTGCTTGATGGCGACCGCATCGTCGGAGTTGAGAATGCGCTTGCCGTCGCGCGGCCATGCCTTCACGTCGATCGGTGCCGAACCCGTCGCGATTACGACGTGCGCGGCGCGGATGCGGTCGTTGCTGCCGTCTTTGCCTTTGAGCGCGATCTCATTGGGCGAAACGAACGAGGCTTCGCCGTACATGAACTGCACGTTGTTCGCCTTAAAGAGCGTCTTGACGCCGCCGACGTTCGCGCTCACGACCTCGTTCTTGAACTTTTCGACGCCGGCACGGTCGACGCTCGCCTTCGGAACCTTGAGCCCAATCGCTTCGGCATGATCGATATGGCGAATCACTTCGCCGACGTGCAGGAGCGCTTTGGTGGGGATGCAGCCCCAGTTCAGGCAGACTCCGCCGACCTCATCGCGATCGACGCAGATGACGGTTTTCCCGAGTTGGCCGAGCCGGATGGCGGCATGATAACCGCCGGGGCCCGCACCGATGACGACGGCATCGACCTGATGTTCGGCCACGAAAAGACTCCTTACGCGCAGGCGTGGATGAAAGGTTGGTACTCGACGATTATTCCGCCGCGGAAGGCGGCGGGCCTCCGTGGTCCAATTGGACCCATCCATGAGCAAGATTGGTGCGCCCAACCTTCCCCTGCAGCTCGATCGCGATTCGATCGTGCCGCTCTATCGGCAGCTCTACGAGGGGCTTCGCGAGGCGATTCTCTCCGGCTCGCTGCCGGAGTCGACCCGGCTCCCTCCCGAGCGGGCGATGGCCGAGCGCCTCGAGATCAACCGTAGCACGGTCGTCCGGGCCTACCGCGAACTCGTCGCCGACGGCCTTCTGGATCAGCGCGTCGGCTCGGGTTCGCGGGTGGCATCGCGCAAGCGCGCCGTTTCGGCCGGCGAGCGCGGGGCCAGCGTGCCGTGGTGGGTGACGCTCCCTCCGTGGCGGGTCGGCGAATTTCCAATGGTGCTCGGCGAACTTGCGGCAAAACAAGAGCCGGGGCGCATCTCGTTCGTCCAAGGGGTCGCCCCCGACGAACCCTCGCCGCTCGCCGAACTCGCCGGCTCGTTCGCGCGCGTGGCGAGCGATCCGCGCTTCATCTTGTCGTACGGGGATTCCGAAGGCTACGAACCGCTGCGCGAGGCGATTGCGGCGCGCATGCGCGCTCGCGGAGCGCGCAGCGTCGTCGCTAAGAACGTCATCGTTCTCACCGGTTCCACGCAAGGCATCGCGATCGTCGCGCAGAGCCTCGCGGAGGCGGGAGACGAAATTATCGTCGAGTCGCCATCCTATCCCGGCGCCCTCCAAATTTTTCAGATCGGCGGATTGCGCGCGATCCCAATACCGGTCGATGAGGACGGAATGCGCGTCGATCACGTCGAGGCGATCTTGCGCACGCGGCGCCCGCGTTTCATTTACACGATGCCGTCGATGCACAATCCGACGAACGTGACGATGAACGCCGACCGCCGCGAGCGCCTCGCAACGATCGCTCGGCGCGCCGGCGTTCCTATCATCGAAGACGATCCCTACGGGCCGCTTGCATCGCACCACGAAACGCCGCTCGTCGCGCTCGCTCCCGATCACGTCGTCTATCTCTCGACGTTTAGTAAAACCGTCGCGCCGAGTCTGCGGGTGGGATGGATGGTCGCGCCTCGCACGATCGTCGATCGCTTGTTGATGCGCAAGCAAGCCTACGACATGGCGACGAGCCTCTACGTCCAGGCGGCGATCGTCGATTATCTCGAGCGCGGCTACGACGCGCATATCGAGCAGCTTCGAGAAGAGTTGCATCTCCGTCGAAAAATCGCCGATGAAGCGATCGCGAAATATTGGCCGAACGGCGTGCGCGCGATCGGTCCGAGCGGCGGCTTTTATCTTTGGGTTGCGACGCCGCGCGAGATGCGCGCTCGTCCCTTGCTCGATGCGGCCGAACGCCTCGGTGCCTCCTTTCTCTTCGGCGAGGCGTTCTTTGCCAATTCCGGAGGCGATCACAATTTTCGCCTGGCACTCACGGCGGTACGGCGCGACGAGATTCCCGAGGGGATCCGTCGCATCGGCGAAGCGATGCGTAGCCTGCGCGGATGACCGCTCTCCAGAAGCGCCTCCTCGCCTGGTACGAAAAATATGGGCGAGCGAATTTGCCGTGGCGCGTCGTGCGCGACCCGTACTACACCGTCGTGAGCGAATTCATGTTGCAGCAGACGCAGGTCGACCGCGTCGTGCCGATCTTCGGAACCTTTCTATCGCGGTTTCCCACGTTTTCTGCGCTCGCCAAGGGGCCCCAAGCGGAGGTCGTGCGCTATTGGAAAGGGCTCGGCTATAACACGCGAGCGGTGCGCTTGAAGGCGCTCGCCGATGCGGTCGTTACGAAGTTCGGGGGCGAGATGCCGAGCGACGAGAAACTACTGCTCGAATTACCGGGAGTCGGCCCCTACACGGTGGCGGCGATACGTGCATTTGCGTTTAACTACGATGCGGCACCGGTCGATACGAACGTGCGCCGCATCGTGCATCGGATCAACTTCGGCATCGAGTATCCCGCCAAGGCGACGACCAAAGCACTCGATCTGCTCGCGCGTCAGCTCGTTCCCAAGGGCAAGGCACACGATTGGAGTTCGGCGATGATGGACCTCGGTGCCCTGGTCTGCACTGCGCGCGCGCCGAGATGTGCCGCGTGCCCCCTGCAGACGCTCTGCGTCGCCGCTCCGATCGATGCGGCGCGTCTCGAGCGTTTGCGCGAAGAATTCGCCAAGCCCGCATCGGCGAAGGAGCCGGTGCCGTTCGAACTGACCGCGCGTTTCGCGCGCGGGCGCATCGTCGACCGTCTCCGCGATCTGCCTCCCGGCGAAAGAATCTCGTTGCTCGATTTGGAGCGCGAGATCGTCGGCGTCGTCGCTCCCGAGGTCGGAGAACGGTTCGACGAACTGGTCGCGGCGCTGGAAAAAGATGGGGTCGTCGCGCGCGACGGCGACGCGATTTCGTTAGCTTAGGTCGGCGTCGTAGCGCGACGAAGCGAACGAAAGGCGCGCCCCCGACGCGTCGTAGATTCCGAAGGTCGTAAATCGGGGGGCGTATACGTGAAGCGAGAGCGCGTCGTGCGAACCGGGATTTGCGACGCTATGAAGTTCTCGCGCGCTTTGCAGCGCATCGCCGTCGCCGGCACGTTGGACGCCGCGCTCGACGAGCCGCATAGCGATAGCGCCCGCGTCTTCGGTGCGCTCGTAGCGCGCGACGTGGAGCTCTCCTGCGAGGACGCGCGTGGCGCAGTACGATTCTCCGTGGTCGTGAATCGGCGTGAGCGCCCCCGGAAACCAGAAGAGCGCCAACACTTCGTACCTATCGCAGGCGGCGAGGCGCGTCCGGGTATAACCGGTTCTGCGCCGCGGGAGGAACGGCTCCCACTGAAGGCGGCGCGCGACGTGCTCGGCGACGATGCGTTCGATCTCGATCTCGGCGATCACGCGACGCATGCCTCGAGATCGCAGGCGATGCGCCCGGCGATGGCGCGAGCCTGCTCGGCGATCTCCGGTACGGCGGTCGTTTCGTAGAGAACGCCGCGCAGAAGCGGCCCGATGGCGAGCAGGCGTTCGTCGGCGAGCCCCTCGCGATCGATCGCTTCGCCCTGCAATGTGGCGTCCAACCCCAGATGCAACGCGTCGGGGCGTATTAGGCCGCGTTCGAGCATCGAGCGAAGCAGAGGATCGGGATTCGATCGCACGTCCCCATTGGGCCCGGTGCAATTCAGCACCGTTGCCACGCGCAGTCGATGGAGCGCGCCGTCGACGGAGTAATCGACGATGAGTGCGTCGCGCTCTTCGCTCGCCGCAACGATTTCGCCGCGGAGGGACACGTAGCGTCCGGCAGCGCGCAGGGCTGCGACCGCGTCGTCGGTCGCCGGCGGTACGCGATAGCGCAACGAGCCCCAGAGCGCGGCCACGTGTTCGACGAACTGTCGGCGCTGGGCGGTCGTCCAGCCGATCCAAACTCGCTGCGAAGGGCGCCGGAGCGCTTCGGCGATCTCCCGCCAATCGCCGCCCTTGGCGATTCGTTCGCGCATCGCCGCGCGGACCGAACGAAACAAAGCGAGCGGCGAGCGCTCGTCGAGGCCGAGTTCTTCGTAGCGAGGCGTGCGAATCTCGGCGCGCTCTCGCGCGGGGAGAAAAGCATGTCGAGCGATCGTGAAAACCGTTCCGCGTCGGTTCGCACGCGCGCGTGCGGCGACGTGGTCGATCGCCGTAAGGCCGCTGCCAATGCAGAGCAGGTCGCCATCGGGGATCTCGGCGATCGGAATGCGCCAGGGATCGCCGAGATATCGCGTACTCAATCGGAGGTCGGCCGGTAAAAAATCGTCGGCGGGGCGCGCGTTTCCCATCGCGAGGACGATGCTTCGCGCGCGATATCGGAGGCCGCGATCGTCGCAGAGTAGGAAGCCGCCCCGAGTTCGCTCGACGTCGACGACGAGCGAGCGTTCGATGGCAATGTTCGCGCGCCCGAATGCGGCCGCGTGCAACGTCTCGCCGACGTACTCGCCGAAGCGCTCTCGCGAAATAAACGTGTCGGGGGTGCAGCGTACCGATCGAACGAGGTGCCCCGCATCGTCGGCGATAACGCTCATCGCGCTCGCGGGCCCGTTCATGAACCAGATCGGCGAGCCGGCTCCGTACGCAGCACCGCGCCCGGGGGATTCGGGAGAGAAGAGGCGGACGCGCGCGTGCCGGGCGTAACGCGCGCACGCGATCGTCGTTGCCGCCCCCGCGAGGCCCCCGCCGATTATTGCGACGTCGTCGGCCTCTCGCTCGCCCCTCATCGTAGGTGGATCATCGGCAGGTTCGTTACCCCGATTGAGCGCAGAGTTACCTGCGTGGCCGAAATTCCGTTTCCCAAGCGTAAAGTTTCGCGAGCGATCGCGCGAGAAGAGCTCGCCCTGCTAGAAGCCGCGTATCCGCACGCGGTCACCGCGCTCTCGTATCGAAATCCGTTCGAATTGCTCGTTGCGGTGATTCTTTCGGCGCAGTGTACCGACGCGCGCGTGAACCTTACGACGCCCGCGCTTTTCGCCGCCTATCCGAATCCGAAGGCCTTGGCGGCGGCGCGACTTTCGGATGTCGAGCGATTGATTCAGTCGTGCGGCTTCTTCCGAACGAAGGCAAAGAACATCATCGCCGCGGCGCGTTCGCTCGTCACCCTTCACGGTGGACGAGTGCCCGAAACGCGCGAGGAGCTCGAAGCGCTCCCCGGCGTCGGGCGAAAGACGGCGAGCGTCGTGCTCTCGGTAGCGTTCGGCGAAGCGGCATTTGCTGTCGACACGCACGTCTTTCGCGTCGCCCATCGGCTC
>JAJXXM010000300.1 GCA_021781095.1 bacterium | reverse complement strand
GCACCGAGCGCGACGCCCGGGCCGGCGGCGACGGCGAGCCCCGCGCCGGTGCGGCTCGCCAGCACGGAGCGGCTCGACCGCGGCGGCTACATGCCGTTCGGCGCGAGCCAGCGGGAACCGGTCCTCGACGATCGCACTGCGCGTCGTCTGCGCGCCCTCGCTCTCCACGCGACGATGAGAGTGCGCGTCGACGGGAACGGCCACATCGTCGCGCTCTCGTTCACGCCGCCGATCGATGCCGCGAGTCGCGCGCGCATCCTCGCACTGCTCGCCGACGCATCGTGGGATCCCGCCGTCTGCGGCGGTGGAATCGCCTGCACCGGCGAGACGACGATTCGCCTCTAAGCGCGTCGCGTTACAGGATCGATTGCCCGAGCGCCGAGCAGATGAGTCCGACGGCGAGTGCGGCGGTCTGATTGCGATGGTCGAGAATCGGATTGACCTCGACCATCTCCAACGAACCAACCTGCCCGCTCGCCGCCAACATCTCCATCACGAGGTGCGCTTCGCGAAAACTCAATCCGCCCTTCACCGTCGTGCCGGTGCCCGGCGCTTCGCTCGGGTCGATGCCGTCCATGTCGAACGAGATATGAATCGAACCGGCGGCACCCGCAATCGAGATCGCTTCTTCCATGATGCGCGAGATACCGAGCCGGTCGACATCGGTCATCGTGAATGCGCGCACCCCCGACTCGCGGAGATTTTTTTTCTCCACTGCATCGACGTCGCGCAGACCGATCTGCACCGTTCGGTTGCGATCTGCATAGCCTCTCTCCAATGCAAACCAGAGCGGCATTCCATGCACGTTCCCCGATGGCGAACTTTTCGGACTATTGATATCGCTATGCGCATCGATCCACACGATGCCCGGAGCGGTGCCGCGCGCGCGCGTCAAACCGGCGAGCGTACCCATCGCGATTGAATGATCGCCGCCTAATACGATGGGGAAACTCTTCTCGGCGAGAACGCGCTCGACGATTTCGGCGAGTTCGGAGCAGACAGCATCGATCGTTTCGATGTACTTCGCATGGGGATCGCTCACCGCAAGGGATTCGCGAATCGGCACGTGCAGGTTGCCGCGATCTTCAATGCGCGTGACGCCGATCGCGCGCAATTTTTCGTGCAGTCGTGCATAGCGCACTGCCGACGGCCCCATGTCGACCCCGCGACGGCTCGCACCCAAATCCATCGGAACACCGACGATGTCGACGCGCTCGCGCATCGCTCTCTGCGCCGCGATCATAGGGCTTCCTTTGCGGTATTTTTCCGCACCGCGCGCACCATAAGGGCAACGAGCGTATAGAGCGCTTGAATCGGCTTGCGCACCGGGGCGAGCGGTCCATCGATATAGCCATCGTCGAAATCGAGCATCCACGCCGCCGACCGTAACACGAACGGCACGGGTCGGCTCGACCAACGGCGCGCGCGCGCGACCCCTTCGGGAAAACGCTCTTCGAGCGTTGCGAGGATCGCGGCGTCATCGGGCGCCTCCCGAACGATGCGCGTGAAGGTCGAATAATCGGTGCCCAGGACGCGCAGGAGCATTTCGTCGCCCGGGCTCTGACCGTAGAGATAGCTCCCCAACGCACCGCCGAGCGCGGCGCGCGCCTTGTCGATGATGCGGGGAAGCCAGCGGATGCCGCCGAGTTCATCGCTCCATCGGCGCGGGGGAGCGAGGGTCAGATCGATTCTTTCCATATCGCCCCCTCGCTTCTCGACGCAGGCTCGCGCCTCCGTCCGTCGTAGCAGGGATGTGAATGAGAATCCTCGCACGCGCGATCTCGGCCTGCGCCCTTGCGGCACTCATCATCTCGTGCGCACCGAGCACCGAGAGCGGGCGCGGCCTCTCGCTCGGCATGGTCACCGATATCGGTGGACTCGGCGATAAATCGTTCAACGACTCGGCCTATCGTGGACTGCTCCACGCGCACCGACTACTCGGGGCGCATATATCGGTTCTTCAATCGCGCTCCGCAGCCGACTACCAACCAAATCTCGAAGCGCTCGCAAACGAACGCTTTTCGGTTATTTATGCAATCGGGTTTTTAATGAGCAAAGACCTCGAGCAGATCGCGCAAGATCACCCGCACACCCATTTTGCCATCGTCGATGCAGTCGTGAACGAACCCAACGTCGTGTCGATCACCTTTCGCGAACAGGACGGTTCCTTTCTCGCAGGGGCGCTCGCAGCGATGATGAGCCCGAGCAAACACATCGCTTTTCTCGGCGGACAGGATATTCCGCTGTTGCACAAATTTGAGGCCGGCTATATCGCCGGAGCGCGCGAGATCGATCCGCATATAAAGGTCGACGCGAAATATATCGGTAGCTTCGACGACGTTGCCGCCGGCAAGGAACTCGCCGATGTCGAACTCAACGACGGTGCCGATATCATTTACGCCGCTGCCGGGAAGGCGGGGATGGGGGCAATCGAAGCGGTCGAGACGCGGCGAGGCGCGTACGCCATCGGCGTCGATTCCAATCAAGACGCTCTCGCGCCCGGAAAAGTGCTTACATCGATGGTCAAGCGCGTGAACGTTGCGGTCTTCGATGTCGCGAAAGCGTACCAAGATGGAAAGCCGATGCACGGCCACGTTGTCTTCGGGTTACGAGAGGGCGGCGTTTCGCTGACGAATTTTCAGTACACGCGTGCAAAAATCGGCCCCGCACGCATCGCGCGGCTCGCGCGTATTCGCGCGGCGATCGTCGATGGACAAATCGTGCCGCCGGCGACGTTGCGTGCGCTTGCGAAGTTTCAGCCGGTGAAGCTCTGAGCGGTTCATTACGGCTCCGGGGAATTTCGAAGCGGTACGGGCAACTGCAAGTGCTCGACGCCGTCGATCTTTCTTGCGAAGCCGGCGAGATTCACGCGCTGGTCGGCGAGAACGGAGCGGGAAAATCGACACTCGCCGCAATCGCCGCGGGAGAACTGCTCGCCGACGCAGGTGAGATCGAACGGAACGGGCGCATCGGATTGGTGCACCAGCATTTTGCGCTGATCGACCGGCTCTGCGTGTGGGAGAACGTCGTTCTCGGGCGCGAGCCACGACGGTTCGCGACAATCGATCGCGATGCGGCGCGCGCATTCGTCCGCGATCTCGGCGAGCGTTACGGGCTCGACGTCGATCCCGATGCT
>JAJXXM010000107.1 GCA_021781095.1 bacterium | reverse complement strand
CATCCCCATCTCACTCACAGAATCCCGGCGTAACGTCAAGCCACTCTTCCCGCGTTCTAAGCGTTAGAATGTTATTGTCGCCAAGCAAGCCCTTAGCCCGATAGAGGTCCGCGCCATGTTTCTTCGCCGCCTGCTCCCCATCGCCACGATGTTCTCGCTCCTGCTCACCTGCATGCCCGCACCCGCGCAAGCGATGACGGCACAGCAAGAGGTACAGATGGGGCGCCAAGAGGACGAGCAGATCGTTCGCAGCAGCATCATCGAAACCGATCCGCTGCTCAACCGTTGGGTGAACCACGTCGCGCAAAAGCTCTGGCAACAAGTTGAACGCAAAGAGCTCCCGTATAACGTCAAGATCATCAACGCTCCCGACATCAACGCATTTTCGACGCTCGGCGGCTACGTATACGTCGATGAGGGGCTTCTCGATTTCGTGCAATCGAGCGACGAACTCGCAGGTGTGCTCGGCCACGAAACGGGGCACATCGAGCGAAATCACGTTATTTCAATGCAGGCGAAGGTAACGGTTCTCAACGCGCTCTTTACGATCGCATCGATTTTCTCTCCACTTGTTTATCAATTCGGGAATATTGCCGAGGCGGGAATCGTCGCCAAACTCTCGCGAGACGACGAATTGCAGGCCGACCGATACGGATTACAGTTGATGGCGCGCGCCGGTTACGACCCGCAGGCCATGCTTTCCATGATGCGTCACCTCGGCACGCTCGAAGCGCAACACAGCGACCTCATCACGAAGTATTTAGCCAACCATCCACCGGCAAACGTGCGTGTCGCGCATCTTATCGGCTATCCCGAACTCGATCCGACGAAGGTAACGCCGCAGCAGCGCTTGGTGCAAGCGCTCAGCGACGCCGATCGCGCCCGCTATAGCATTGCCGCTAGCGAGCTCACGGCGCTCCTACCGCAAATTCCAAATAATCAGGAAGCGCTGCTCAAGCTTGGGCAGATGCAACTCGCGCTCGGCCTCACCTCGAAGAGCGAGCAGACATTGGAAGAGGCGGCGTCGGTCGGCGACCCGCAAGCGAAACAACTCGCGCTCGCGCGGCTCGCCGCAGTCCAGAAAGTTCAGGTCGAGAGCGTCGATCTGTTGCATCCGCATTTAACACCGTTGCGCGTGGATCTGGCTACGGCGAAGTCGCAACTTGAATCCTCGGCGACGAATATTTCGACACGCGCCGCCGAAGGCCGTAATCAGCTGAAAGCATTGCAGTCTCGTCTCTCTGCGCTCAATTACGACGTCCCCAACATCGGCAATGTCCCGATGCGGCCGGGATCGCGGCTCGCGTCGGTCAGTAATACCATCGAAGCGATGGGCGCAGCGCTTAATTTAGCACTGGCGAACATTCAGGCAGTCGTCGGAAGCCAAGGCGTCGGCTCACTCGAACCGAAGAAAACCTTCGGTGTACTCGAAGACCAGCAGTTAATTTTGCGCGATCTTTCTGCGCCGTTGAAGGTGTCGCCGATACCCAGTTCGTCGGTTGCGATCTTCTCCGATTATCCGACGATGCTCGCCGAACTCTCGCGCTCGCAGTCGGATATGCTTGGAGCGGTCGATGCGTCGCGTGCTTCCGCGCTCTTACTCGACGGCTCGATCGGTCGACTCGATGAGTTTTTCCGGCAATTCGTTGGGGTCCGTCTCAATTTTAACGGCGATCTCAACAAACAAGATTACGATGAGTTGCTTCCGTACCTCAAGAATGCGCTTGCATCCGTCAACGCAGCGGCAATCGCCAGTTCGAAGGCCGACCAGCTCTTCAATATGGCTCGCTCCCGACAGCTTTCGGTCCGCATCACCATGCTGGGCCTCGGCACCTCGCCGCAGCGTTACGCCTCGCTCCGCTATGCGTTGAAACAACGCTTCGGGAACTCGGGTATCTCTTACAGCAAGATGATTGCAGAGAACCTCACCCCCGGCCAAGTGACCACCGCATCGATTCTTGCCTCGGATAAATGCGAAGCGATCCGCGACGTCATTGCCGACGCAAAAGCCAAGGGGTTGCCGTTGGTTGACGAAGCGAACGCTCAGGATATGCACGCGTGGCCGCTGGAGATTTTTATGGGATTGACTTATCTCGATTACACCGATAATCCGCAGCGAGAGATTAGTGGCGGCTAATTTTGCATCGGCGCTCGGTGCCGATGTGGTGAAGATGGTTCGCAAAGGGGTCGACATGCACGGCGTGCGCGCGCATGCGCAACTGCCGTTTCGCATCGTTCTCGCCGGCGACCCGGCCGCAGTCTCGAGGGTGCGTTCGATATTGCTTGCCGGCAACGAAGGAGAGCGGCTCGCCGACGCGGCGCGTTGCGTGGAGACCTATAGCGCGGCGTGCGTCCCAACGCGCGAACTGAAAGCGGTACTTTATATCGGCGGCGTCGAGCAAGTGATCGACGCGCATTTGTTGGAGTTGCGAGCGCTCCGCGTGCCGATCTTCGCGATTGCGGTCGGCGCAACGAGCGACCACACGCCGGAGCGTGTACCCGCTGCGGACGAAGTCGGCAACTATAACCTCACCGAGCTCAGCGCAGAGTCTTTACGCGCGCACGTTTTTCCGCACCTCGTACGCGCGGCAAAGGGCGTCGAGGTGGCGCTCGGACGGCGTCTTCCGGTGTTGCGCGACATCGTCGCCACGAAGATCACCCAAGATGCGGCGAAGAATGCGGTGAAGATCGCGGTGGCGAGCGGGCTCGTCGATCACGTGCCGATTCTTGGTTTAGCGCTGGGCGCGGTTGCGTCGGCAGGCGATACCGTCGCGATCACCGGCTTGCAGATTGCGTTGATGATGCAGATCGAGGCGATCTACGGGCGAGACCCGGATTTCCGACGGCTCTGGGAGTTGCTGCCGATTATCGGCGGCGGCCTGGGCTGGCGGACGCTCGCGCGCGAACTCTCCGGTTTTATGCCGGTCGCAGGCGTGCCGATCAAAGGTGCGATCGCCTATGCCGGAACGATCGTCGTCGGCGAGGGAATCAGTTTCCTCATCGCGCACGGGCGACCGATGAGTAAGGAGCAGGCAGCGCAACTCTACGTTCGGACGAAGAACGACGCGCTACAAGCGGGGCGCAATTTGTTCGAACGCTTTCGGTCGCGCGAGTCCTAACGCTGCTCCGCGCGATCTATC
>JAJXXM010000272.1 GCA_021781095.1 bacterium | reverse complement strand
CTCCTCCACACCGCGGGTTTTGAAACCTATGAGGTCGAGTTCGATCGTTTACTCGACGAAGGCGGGCTCGCCGCGTTCGGAGATCCCGGCCCGACGATCCTCGTGGGCGACCCTCGCGACCCCAACCTTGCGAAACTCGCCGAGGATCCGCACGTCGTTGCAGTACTCACCCCGCCGGTCGAGCGCGTCTCGCTCGTGGCGGCCACCAGAGCGGCGACCCAACTCGCCGCCGAGCGCGCGCAGACGACGACGCTGCTGAACGTCAGCCGCTCGCTCTCTTCCGAACGCGACCTCCCCACTCTCGAACGCTCGATCGTCCACAATGCGCGCGAGCTCACCGGCGCCGACGCCGGCAGCCTCTACCTCATCGAAGAGGTCGACGGCGTCAAACACCTGCGTTTCGTCGTCGCGCAGACCGGCCCGACCGACGAAGGGACGCTCTACAATCGCGAGTTACCGCTCAACACCGATTCGATCGCGGGCTACGTGGCGGTAACCGGCGAGAGCATCACGATCGACGACGCGTACCATCTCGATTCCAGCCATCCGTATTCGTTCAATCGCAGCTTCGACGAGAGCAATAATTATCGTTCGAAATCGATGATCGCGGTTGCCATGCGCAACCTCCGCGGAACTGTGATTGGGGCGATTCAATTAATCAACCGTAAGCCCGCGTTCGAGATCGTCCTCGATACACCAACGCATACCGAGTCGATCGTCCGTCCATTCGATCTTCACGATCGACGGGTCTTGGAGGCGCTCGCATCGCAGGCCGCCATCGCCATCGAGAACGCGCGACTCGTCGAATCGATTCAAAACCTGTTCGAGCGTTTCGTTCGCGCATCCGTTAAGGCCATCGAAGTCCGCGACCGCTCGACGCAGGGCCATTCCGAACGAGTCGCGGCGTTGACGGTTGCGCAGGCAGAAGCCGTCAATCATATGCATGCGGGTCCGCTCTCCGACATGTACTTCAGCGCCGACCAGTTACGGGAACTTCGCTACGCATCGCTCCTCCATGACTTCGGCAAAGTCGCCGTTCCGGAATATATTTTCGGGAAAGCCAAAAAACTTCCCGACGGGCGACTCGATACCGTGCGGCTCCGCTTTCTTCTCGCAATCGAACAGTGCGGCGATGACGCCATGCGCGAAGAACTACGCGAACTGTTGGACAAAATTCAAGCAGCGAACGAACCGAATGTCGTCGCCGCTGATGCAGATGACGCAATCGTGCGCGCGATGCGTCACGCATATAACGATAGCGGGGCGAAACATCCGCTTCTTGACGACATCGAACTCGCCTATCTGAGGATTCCGCGCGGCTCGCTCTCCGATGCCGAGCGCGACCGCATGCAAGAGCATGTAACGCAGTCCTATCTTTTCTTGCGCGAGATCCCTTGGGGCGAGACCCCTTGGTACAACGTCGCCGAGTATGCCTACGGACATCACGAGCATCTCGACGGCACCGGTTATCCGCGCAAGCTCTCCGGTGAAGCGATCTCACCGCAAGTGCGCATGATGACGATCAGCGACGTCTACGATGCGTTGACGGCGACCGATCGCCCATACAAAAAAGCGATGTCGATCGAACGCTCTCTCGATATCCTCACGAAGGAGTTTGCGGAACGCGGAAAGATCGACCGCCTCTTCCTCGATCTCTTCATCGAAAAGAAACTCTACGAAGCAAAGCTCGCATAGCGAGCGCTTGTTTTCAGCCCGAGTAGCGGGCCCTTCGACTCGCTTCGCTCGCTCAGGACAGGCTCCGCCGCGTATCGAGGGCCCGATCCGCTGCGCCTCGATGCGACCGCTTCGCGGTCTACTCGGCGTGACAAGAGCGCGCGGAGCGCCTGCGGTGCACCCGACGAGCGATTAAGCGAGCGGCGAGGACCCTGACATTGCTTGTCCGAGCCGCGAGCGTCTAGCGAGGAGCGGTGCCCGCAGGCGCGGGAGCGCGCCGCGCTGCGCCTCGATGCGACCGCTTCGCGGTCTACTCGGCGTGACAACGGCTACTCGGCGTGACCGACGATCCGCTCGACCGACTCGCGCTCGGAGCGCGGCAGCGCATCGCGCCATGCCTCGAACGCCGTGTCGATCTCGGCGAGCGGAACCAACACAAACGCGCGCTCGAAGAGATGGCGATGCGGTATACGCAAGAGTTCATCCTCGAAGCCGAGATCGTCGTAGAGGAGGATATCGAGATCGATCGCGCGCGGCCCCCAGTGCTCTCCGGGAACGCGCCCCAAGCGACGTTCGATCGCTTGGAGAGCGGCGAGCAGAGCACGCGGTGCGAGCGCCGTCTCTATCCGCGCGACGGCGTTGGTAAAATCGGGCTGATCGCGCTTCCCCCAGGGATCCGAACGATAGAGCGACGAGCGCGCGGTCATGCGACCGAGTTCGTTCAGCGCATCGATTGCGCGTTCTACGGTCGCTGCGGCATCGCCGATATTGCCTCCGATACCGATTGTTGCGAGTGCCATCAACGACGCTGCGAACAGCGCACGCCCGGCGTCGCTCCATCGAGCAACGCGG
The DNA here is from genome assembly GCA_021781095.1 of bacterium. Next base: position 615 of record JAJXXM010000272.1, on the reverse strand, counting down.
GCTTTTCGATGGTGACCGCCGCTTCACGAACGCGTACATCCTCGAAACAGAGGTCGAGCAGCCGCTGTGCGAGGCGTTCGAGCAGCGCGTGCGACTCCTCGGCGACGAGCGTGATGATGCGCCGGTGGAGCGCCGCATAATCGAGCGTCGCCGCGAGATCGTCGCGCTCGCGGGCCCCGCTCGCATCGAGCTCGCACTGCACCTCGATGGAAAAGCACTGCGCGCGATTGCGTTCGCCCGGATCGGCGCCGTGCCGACCGTAAGCCTTGATGCCGCGTAGCGTTATGCGATCCATGTCGCCGGCCTCCATCCACGAACGATTGCATCGGAGACCGCGACGACGTCGCGGGTCGCCGCGACATCGTGAACGCGCACGATATCGATTCCGGCGGCGACTGCAAGTGCGGTAGTCGCGGCGGTTGCGAAGATGCGCTCGTTGGGGTGGCTGCGCCCGGTGAGCATCCCCAACGTCGATTTTCGCGAGGTTCCCAACAGCGTGGGGAAGCCGAGCGCCACAAGCCGATCGAGATGCGCAAGCAAGCGGACATTCTGCTCCGGCGTCTTCCCAAAGCCGATGCCGGGATCGAGCAAGATGCGATCCATCGGAATGACCCG
>JAJXXM010000190.1 GCA_021781095.1 bacterium | reverse complement strand
CGGCGGCGCGGCGTTCGGCCTGATCTTCGTTTTCAATCAAGCGGGTGTGACGCCGCAAGTCCCGGCGATCAATCAAGCGCTCTGGCCGTTGGTCGTTCTTGGAATACTGCTTGCAGCGGTGCTCCAATGGGCGCTTTCGCGAACGCCGATCGGCCTGCGCCTGCGCGCTTGCGGTGAAAATCCGCACGCCGCGCGCGCGGCCGGAATCGATCCGCTCGCCGTGCGACTCGCCGCCAGCGCGATCGCCGGTGCGCTCGCCGGGCTCGGCGGCGTCTTTCTCGCCCTCGGCGAGCTCAATCTTTATTCCGACGGAATGATCGCCGGGCGCGGTTTCATCGCACTTGCGGCCGTAATTTTCGGAAGGTGGACGCCGCTCGGTGCGGCCGGCGTCGCCTTGATCTTCGGTTTGCTGGAAGCATTGCAGTTCGCGTTACAAGGGAACATCGCTTGGTTACCGAGCGACTTCCTGCAAGCGCTCCCCTACATCGCCGCCCTCATCGCGCTGCTCGGTGCGAGCGGCAGATATCGTCCACCCGCTGCCGAAGGAAAGCCCTATCCATGATTCGCATTCGTTCGATCGTTCCGGCCCTCCTCATCGCCTCGCTCGCATGGGCCGGTGCGATTCCCTGCGTCGCCGCGATTCCGCCGCCGATGCAATCGCTGCGCGATTCGCTTCGTTCGCTCGCGCGTTCGAGCGATGCAAACGTCGGCATCGCCGTCGAGGATCTCGCCACCGGGGCGATCACCGGATACAATCTCAACCGCTCGATGCCGGCGGCATCGACGATCAAAATTCCGGTGATGATCGAGGTCTTTCGCCGCATGGCTCGCGGGCGCTTCACCCTCGGCCACATCATGCATCTCCGCGCAGAGGATCGCGACTACGGATCCGGCGATCTCGCCTATGCACCGGTCGGCACCCCGATAACGGTCGAGCGATTGCTCTCAAAAATGATCGACATCAGCGACAATACCGCCGCGAACATGCTGATTAGGCTCGTCGGGCGCGAACGCATCAATGAGGCAATGCAGATCTACGGATGCCACCACACCTATCTACGCACGGCGATTCGCACGAATGTTTCTGCGGTGGAGACGAATCTTCGCACGACTCCGCTCGATATGCTGACGTTGCTGGTGCGCATGGCGCGCGGAAAACTCGTCGACGCGTGGTCCTCGCATGCGATGTTGGAGATACTCGCGCGTCAGGAGATCGACACGTTGTTACCCGAACCGCTTCCGGACGGAACGACGATCGCGCACAAGACCGGGTCGTTACACAACGTGATGGCCGATGTCGGCATCGTCTACGAACCCGGGGCTCCCTTCGCGATCGCGGCGATGACGAGCGGGCTCCCCGACGCGCAACTCGGGCGCGACATCGTGCGGCAAGCATCGTTGCTCAGTTTCAATGCGATGGCGCAGCTCGCTGAATTACGAACCTCACTCGGGCTGCCGAATCGCCTCGCCGAAATCATTACGCCGCAGGCGATTCCCGAATCTCCCGACGTGCGCTACTGGACCGGACAGACGCTCTCAGTCGGCAGCGGCGGCTAGCGGTAGGTCGGCGTTACCCAACCGATATAACGCTGCTCGCGGCCGCGTACGGCGCGTTCGTAGATCTCCATAATCTTGCGCGCGACCGGGCCTAAGGTTCCATCGCCGACACGACGACCATCGATCGAGGCGGCGTGTACGAGGCCGGCTGCGCTGCCGCTGAAGAACACTTCATCGGCAGCATAGAGTTCGCCGCGATCGATCGAGCGCTCGATGACCTTTAATCCGAGAACCTCCGTGGCGATGTGCATCACCGCGCGTCGCGTGCAACCTTCCAAGACGTTTTGCGACGGATCCGGCGTATAGAGCGCTCCATGGCGAACGAGAAAAATATTCTCGGCCGACCCTTCGGCAACGTGTCCATCCTGCGAGAGCATAATTGCCTCATCGTAGCCGTTGAGCACCGCTTCGCTCTTCGCGAGCGCCGAATTCACATAGAGCCCGGTGAGCTTTCCGCGTGGGGGAGCCATCGTGTCGTCGGCGCGCCGCCACGAACTCACGCAAGCCTTCAGACCGACCGATGCATCGAAGTATTTCTCGAAAGGCAACGCAATCATCGCAAAACTCGCTGGTACGCCGTGCAGGCGAACGCCGATATCTTCGGCCGACTTAAAAATACAAGGACGAATATAGACATCCGTCTCAAAGGCATTTCGTCGGCAGAGATCGACGGTGATTTGGATTAACTCATCGACGCTGTGAGGCAGATCCATCAACAATATCTTTGCCGAATTAAACAAGCGCTCGTAATGTTCGCGAAGAAGCAAAAGATAGAGCTCGCGATCTTCGGGAACCCAGAAACCGCGAATGCCTTCAAAACATCCGGTGCCGTACTGAAGCCCGTGCGTTAACAGCCCCACCTTCGCATCGTTATAGTTCGAAAACGTTCCATCGCGATAGACGGTGAGTTTGGAAAGATCGACCGACACGTACATACTCCCGATTGATAGATGTTGGGTTCTTATACGCACGCTTCGCGAACGTCGAACGCGCATCCCGTCTTGGGGAACGCATGGCCCGCAGGGATTCGGATTGCGAACGGAAAGGCAGGAGGCATGTGGTATCGCGCGATCCTTGAAGCGGCACTCGTCGGGCTCGCATGCAGCGCCGCCGCGCCCCCGAGCGCGCATCGACTGCCGAATTCGTGGCACCTGAACCCGGTCGGCACGAGCGTCGGCGTCGGAACGATGCCGCAAGGGGTCACCCTCTCGCCCGGCGGCAAGCGCATTGCGGTGCTCGACGCCGGCGCCGCTCCTTCATCGTTACATATCCTCGATAGCGCCTCGCTTCGCTCGTTGCGCATCGTGAAGCTCCCCGATGGTTTCGGTTCGCCGGTTTGGCTCGACCGCGAGACGATTGCCCTCGCGGGGGGAAAGCGCGACGCAATTCTCCGCGTCGATCTGCGCAGCGGAGCAGTCACCGATATCGGATCGCTCGGGAGGGGCAGTTGGTGTGCGGCGATCGCTTTATCGCCGCATCGCTTGCGGATCGCCGCCGTCGGCGACCGAACGCGCCGCGTCCTCGTCTTCAATCGTCGCGGAAGACGCTTGTGGAGCGCACCTGTCGGTGCGCACCCTTCGGCCCTCGC
>JAJXXM010000274.1 GCA_021781095.1 bacterium | reverse complement strand
TCAAGGTGAGCGATCTGGATCGCGCCACGCCGCCGAGCAAGAATGCCGGCAAATAATAACGGTGCGATCGAGTTCGTGAAATGGGAAGCGATTCGTGCATCATGTTCGGCTGCTGCTAGGCGGTGCACGCGCCACTCCAGCAAGGCACGATCGAAAATAAGCGATGCGCTTGCTCGCGTTGCTTTTAACTGTTTCATCGACTCGAGCGCTCGGTGAAGAATCGAGCGGTCATTTGAAAGAAGTGCTAGCGTGACAATTCTGCGAAGCGCCGTACGAGTTCCGCCGAGCGTTTCCGCTCTTTGATAGTAGCGCCACGCAGCGTTGAGGGAGCCGACGGCTAAGGCACTATCCCCTCGGGCCAAAAGAGCGTCAGATAGCGCTCCGCGCAAAAACGGTATCGAAAACCCGCACGCGCAGAGAACCATTACCACGCGGCGCAAGAGAGGCTGCGCGATCATGCTAGCATACCAAAATAGAGAGCGCACCCAAAAAACAAACCGGATTGTACGGCAATTGCTGCCTCGTGCAGTTCGTGGTTGATCTCCACAGTCAGGATCACACGCGAGATGATCGTTGCGGCAAGCGGCACGGCGGCGTGTGCTATAGCATAGGCGATTGCTACTGCAAGCGGGCTTGCGCTTCTCCCGCCCGTCGCCGCCGCCGCAAACACAAATGGTGCGCAGCAAGCGCCAAGCAACAACGAACTTCCGATCCCGGCAAAGAGCGGAACTGCGAACGTCGACGTATTCCCTGCCTTCGCACTGCCATGCGAACCGGTGCATCTATCGCCTTTCGGACGAGTGATGCTCCAGAAGCCCGCGATCAGGGCCGCGGCTGCCGCGAATGCGTACCACAAACTCGAGAATGCGAGCACGCGAAAGAACAGGGCAAGCGAACTTACCAAGGCAACGTCTGCGGCGAATGCGCCAAATGTGAAGGCTAGTAACGCGATGGCTCGCTGGCGGCCGCGATAGAACGATGATCCGGCAAGGACGCGTGCTGCCGTACAGGGCCCCCCGTTTGCGATGATCCCCACCGTCGCCGCAGATAGCAAATCTCGGATCACCATTAGTGGACACTGAAGCCCGTGTTTGAATCGTATTGTATGGATGAATCGCTGGATGGAGCTGTTCCGCCATTGAGCGTCTGTAATGTTAGGGCTGAATGTACGCCGGGGCAGACGATCGTGTACGACGCGTCACTCGTGCCGGAACCGGTTATGCTATAGGTGTAATATTTGCCGGGTCCGGCTGCCGGATCGACCGGCGGCTGCTTTAGGTAGAATTTCACAAGCGGATCGGATGCATCGACGGGGCTACTCGATCCGGCCGTCGCCCCCGTTGGGTAGCTGAGGTTATCGGCGTAATACATTTCCAGACCCGTTGCAATTTCTTTCATGTTTGCTTCGCATGCAGCGGTTTGGGCTTGAGCGCGAGCTCGCATAAAATTTGGAACCAATAGCGTTACAAGAATGGCGATAATTGCCACTACTACCATCATTTCGATGAGGGTAAATCCTCGTGCTCGCTGTAAACTCGCTAGAGGTCTGTCGCTTTGCACTGCTGCCATATATTATGGAGTTCCCGTTTAAAATTACCGCTGGACATACCGAGCGGCAATTTTTTCCAATGCCTGTTTGCGGATTCTGCATATTTGACGAGTTGAATAGCCTAACTCCAAAGCGACGCTCGCAAGGTCCGCTCCTTTTAGATAGATGCGGACGACAACGATACGCTCGACCTCCGTAAGTTCGCGCATACAGACCTGCAGAGCAAGCGAGTCTACGACGCGATCGATCTCTTCTTCCAGCAGGGGCGCGGCTCGATCTACGGCATCAAGCGGCGCTATGCGGACCGGTTCGGCAATTGGTGCTCGCCCGACAACGTCGGTGAGAGCGCTCTGAATCTCACCCCGCGTCGGCATCCGACCGAGTTCGTGGGTGAGGCGCTCGGAGACACGACGTGCTAGGCGCTCGCGATGACGCGTCGATCGCGGCGTGCGAATGAGTTCGGTCTGGTCCCGAAAAGCATGACGCACCTCACCGATGATGCTCGCCCATGCATAGGCCGCAAAAGGTACGCCTAAATACGGATTGTAGCGATCGATTGCTTTGAGCAACCCAACACGCCCAATCTGCAAGAGATCGTCGTAACCAATCGGATCTCCGCGATATCGGCGCGCCGCGTGAACACAAAGATAGTCATACGTCTGGAAAAGCTCGTCCCGAGAATTCTCGGAAGAACGCGGGGCGACGGGGGCAGTCATCGTATTCCTCCTATTGCATTGTAGATGGGAATGAGAACTCCACTGACAAATAGCGCAACGAATCCACCGATGGCGAGCATCGCCAAGGGCTCTAGGAATGAGGTCAGAAGCCGGAGGCGCGCTTCCGCCTCCGAAAGACGATGCGTTCCAATTGCACCTATAAGGGTAGAAAGGGAGCCGGTTTCTTCGCCAATCTCGGTCATGGTTTTCGTCATAGCGTCAACGAATACACCATTCTCCATCGACGCCGCCCACGTTTCGCCTGACTGTATCTTGCGAATCCAATGTTGTGCCCTATCATGAAGAACGTTGTTATCGGCTGCGCTCGCGCTAAGCTCGATTGCCTCGATGATTCCGATACCCGCGGACAGAAGGTCGGCACAGACCGAAAAAAACTCGCCGGCACAACGGTCGGCGAATATCTTCCCCAATATCGGAAGCCGGAGGATTACCGTCTCCCGCATGGAGCGAACCCTCGGCCAGGTTTGTACCGCAAAGGCGCTGAGTGCGAATGCAAAGCCTGCGAGCACGAACAGAATTCGACTGCCCGGCCGAGAGAACGCATTGGATATGGATATCGACGCGGCCAGCAGGCCGCTCGGCCGTGCCCCGAGTTCTTTGAGGAGCGAACTGATCGACGGAAACGTCGTTACCGCGAGGATCGCCATGATGGCGATCGATGCACAAAACACCCATGCCGGATAGGCAACGGCCGCAGCAATTCGCCCGCGAAGTTCGTTCGTTTTCTCCATTCGATCCGCAAGATGGAGCAAGGTCGCATCAAGGCTCCCCATCTGTTCCCCCGCTCGGAGCAAGGCGACGTGATTCGGGGGAAATTCGCGTGGCATCCCGGCGAGTGCATCGCTAAACGACCTTCCGGATTGAACGCG
>JAJXXM010000356.1 GCA_021781095.1 bacterium | reverse complement strand
CGGGATAGGCTTTAAAGCCGTAGCGCTCCATCAGCATCGCTAGAAACATGCGGTTCGCGCGCGCTTGGGTGGGCACCGGCGCGTTGCCGCGAGATAGAGGATCGAAATAGTCGTACGGCGTTCCCATGGCGAGCCCGTCGACGGTAAGATCGACCGTACTGCCCCGGCTATGCGACGAACGTTCGGAGATATATCCTCGTGCGAACAGTTCCGATTTCGGGACGTTGGGATAATAGAGCGCCTCGCTGCGGAGATCGGTCGGGCGCTCGCTCCAGGCGAGGAATGCGTGGACCGCGCTCTCGGGACGATAGCAATCGTATACGCGTAACGTCAAATAATGCGCGAGAAGCGTTCGCTCGACGCGGACCAATGCTTTCGCGGCAGGAGTCGTGAGAATGCAGGTGGGGGCGTCGTATCCGGGGACGCGCGCGCCGGTGAAATTATCGGTCGTCGCGTAGCGAATATCTTGGCGAATCTGTGGGGCGAGCGAAGTGAGGTACGTGAAACCGTTGGGAAGGACGGCGAGCGTCGAGGAGAGTGCGAGCAACGTCGCTCGCAGGAGAGCGATCACTCTTTCGACGCCTCCCCCAGACCGATACGGGCCTGTTCGAGCCCGGTTTTCGCCGAAACGTTGCTTTTATCGATCGCCAACGCGCGTTCGTAGTACGGAATCGCGCGCGCGAATTGCGAGGAGGTGAGGTAGAGATCCCCGAGTTGCGTGAGCGCGACGGCATCGTGCGGATCTTTCGCGATCCGCGCCTTTAATTGCGAGACCTGGAGCATCACCGCAGGCGGCGGCCCGCCCTGTACGGCAGCCGCGCTCCCGGCATTCTGCTGCATCGAGGGCCCGCCCGAGCCGAAGACCGATCCATGCACGTCGAAGCCCTTGGCGATGAAGTCGCCGGTAACGAAGAGCAGGATGGCGGCAAAGGCGACGAAGAGCCCGATGGCCAGCGGCGCCGGAAGGCCGCGCCGCGCTGGTGGTGGAGATTGCATGCGTTCATCGTTCGACCGTGCGGCGCGCGCACCTCGCGCGGAACGAGCGAACGCCGTGGCGAAATGCGTGCCGAGATGAGCGCTCCCTTGCCGACCGAAGCCGACCTGCAGATGCTCTTTGCCCGTCTCAATCTCGCACATTTCGACGGCGAGATCGGAGCGTGTTCGATCGCCTACAACGAGCGCTTTTCGAATTGCGCGGGGCGGACGACCTATCGCGTCCCCGCGCTCATCGAGCTCTCGCCGAAGCACTTTCGGCGCTATCCGGAGGCGCTCGAGGAGACGCTCCTCCACGAAATGATTCACGTGTGGTGCTATCAGCGCTTCGGGGAGACCGGGCACGGCACGCACTTTCGTCGCAAGATGAAGCGCTGCGGCATCACCTCGATCCATCACGATCTCGGAACGGTTCGCCCGCTCCAGGAGGCGAGCACCCGCTATATCTTTCGCTGCGAGCATTGCGGTATGGAGGCGCTCCGCCGCCGCCTGCCGAGCCGCTCGATGACCTGCGGGCGCTGCAACCCGCGTCGGCACGACCCCCGCTTTCCGCTCACGGTCTACGAAGTCGTCGAGACGCGGGTTCTCGGCGAGGTTGGCGCGATCGCTCCGAAGCGGGCGGCCTCTCGGAGCTCCCGAGCGACCTAAGTCCAGGCGGTCGGCCCCCCGTTCGCGCAAAGATAGCGGGGCTATGACGATCACCAACACCGCCTCCAACGGCGCGCTTCAGTCGCGCAAAGAGACCGACTCTATGGGTGCCATCGATGTGCCCGCCGACAAATACTACGGCGCGCAGTCGGCGCGCTCGCTCATCCATTTCGAGATCGGCGAGGGATCGTGGCCTCGCGACGTGATGCCCAAGCAGGTCATCGTTGCGATGGCGCAGCTCAAGAAAGCTGCCGCCCTGGTCAACCACGACCTCGGGAAACTCGATGCGGAGAAGACGAAACTCATCGTCGCCGCCGCCGACGAAGTGATCGCCGGAAAACTCGACGCGCACTTCCCTTTGCGCATTTGGCAGACCGGTTCGGGCACGCAGACGAACATGAACGTCAACGAAGTGATCTCCAACCGCGCGATCGAGATCGCCGGCGGTGAGATGGGCAGCAAGAAGCCGATCCATCCCAACGATCACGTCAACATGTCGCAATCGAGCAACGACACGTTCCCGACCGCGATGCATATGGCCGCCGCCGAAGCGATGGTGGCGATGCTGCCGGCCGTTCAGAAGCTGCGCGACGCTCTCGACGTCAAGGCGAAGGCCTGGAAAGATATCGTGAAGGTCGGGCGCACCCACCTTCAAGATGCGACGCCGCTGACGCTCGGGCAAGAGTTCTCGGGATACGTCACCCAGCTCGACCGTGCGATGGTCGCCTGCCGCGAAGCGCTCGAGCATCTCTACGATCTCGCCATCGGCGGCACGGCCGTCGGCACCGGGCTCAACGCGCATCCGGAGTTCGCAAATCGCGCGGCGGCGAAGCTCGCCGAGCTGACCAAGCTTCCGTTCCGTTCGCACCCGAATAAATTCACCGCACTGGCCTCGCACGACGATTTCGTCTTCGCGTCGGGAGCGCTGAAGACGCTCGGCGCCGCGCTGATGAAGATCGCGAACGACGTCCGTTGGCTCGGTTCCGGCCCGCGCGCCGGTATCGGCGAACTTATTCTCCCGGAGAACGAACCGGGCAGCTCGATCATGCCGGGAAAAGTCAACCCGACGCAATCCGAGGCGATGACGATGGTCTGCGTGCAGGTCTTCGGAAACGATGTCGCCATCACGATGGGTGCGAGCCAGGGCAACTTCGAACTCAACGTCTTTAACCCGGTGATGATCTCGAACTTCCTTCACAGCACGACGTTGCTGCGCGACGCCTGCACGATGTTCCGCGAACATTGCATCGAAGGGCTTCAGGCGAACGAGTCGGTGATTGCGAAATATCTCGCCGAATCGTTAATGACGGTTACCGCGCTTTCGCCGAAGATCGGTTACGACAAGGCCGCCGAGATCGCGAAAAAGGCGCACCACGACGGCGCAACCCTCAAAGAGACCGCGCTCAAGCTCGGTTACGTCACCGCCGAAGAGTTCGACAAGATCGTCGTTCCCCGCGAGATGACCTACCCGAAATAAGGTCGTCCCGACGAAACGATGAACGAGCCCGAGCAGCGCTGCTCGGGCTCGTTCATCGTTGTGGCGCGCCCCGAATCGCTGAGGCGATGTCATCCCGAGTATCTATCGACGAAGGCGATGTCATCCCGAGTAGCTGCCGGCGAAGGCGATGTCATCCCGAGTAGCTGCCGACCGGTGCGCTGTCATCCCGAGTAGCTGCCGTAGGCAGCGTATCGAGGGATACTTCCCGCGCCTCGATACGGCGCCGAGCCTGTCCTGAGCGAGCGAAGCGAGTCGAAGGGCGCCTACTCGGCGTGACAGCGATACTCAGCGTAACGGCGAATCGGCATGCACGGCGTCACCATCGCGCGTCGCATCATACTCCACCGGAGCGTTCGATCAGTGCGATCTCCTCACGATGTGCCTCGTCGAGCGCTTCCTCGCGCCCGCGCAACATCGATATACCGGCGGCGATGAGTGCGAGCACGGCGAAGACGAAGAGCACCTCGTGGATTCCCGCGAGCAAATAGGCTGGCGGTGCATCGAGTGTGTCGCGGAAGTGTCCGTACGAAGCGATCGCCCATGAAAGCAGCGAGGATGCGACGGCGACGCCGAGGCTCGTTCCCAGCGTACGCGTGACATTGAGCACGCCGCCTGCGGCGCCTAAGCGGTGCATCGGTGCGGCTCCCATAATCGCGCTGTTGTTCGGCGAGGTGAAGAGGCCCTGACCGAGGCCGAAGATCGCGAGCAACGCGGTGACGGCGACGAGCGAACCCGGCGCGCCGTCGAGCGCGAATGCGAGCCCGACCAGCGAGAGCGCGGCAATGGCCATACCGATCGCGGTGAGCCAGCGCGGACCGAGTTTATCGGAGAGCGCGCCGGCGAACGGCGCAACGATGCCAAGCGCGATGGGGATCGTTGCCAAGCGCAGCCCGGCAGCGAAGGGTGCGTCGTGATAGCCGCCTTCGAGCGCGAACGGCACCAGTAGAAATACCCCGAACAACAAGCCGTATGAGATGAGCCCGGCGAGATTCCCGGCGCTAAAGGCATGCGATTTGAAGAGCGTGAGATCGATCAGCGGGGGGTTCGCGCGTCGTTGGTGCAGCACGAAGACGACGATGAGCGCGACGCCGGCGAGCGCGCAGCCGATGAAGAGCGGCGAGACGAGCCCCCAACTCGGCGCTTCGCTCAGCGCGATCAATACGAGCGCGAGTGCCGGCGTCAGCAACCACGCGCCGAGCCAATCGAAGCCGCGGTCGTGGAGATGCATTCCTTCGGTTCGCGGCAGCACGAACCAGCCGAGGATCGTTCCGAGAATGCCCGCGGGGACGTTGATCCAAAAGACCCAGCGCCAACCGATCGCTTGAATCAGCAATCCGCCGAGTGCGGGGCCGAGCGAGAGCCCGATCGCCTGCGCGGCGCCTTGAATGCCGATCGCGCGCCCGCGGCGTTGCGGCCCGGCGGCAGCGGTGATAATCGCGACGCTGTTCGCCTGCAGCAATCCCGCACCGATCGCCTGCAGCACGCGGGCGGCGATCAGTATGCCGAGCGAATGCGCGAAACCGCAGAGCCCCGAGCCGAGAATGAAGACGAGAAAACCGCCGGTATAAAGCAGTTTGCGGCCGTAGATATCGGCGAGTCGGCCGAAGATCGGCAGCGTCGATGCGAGTACGAGCAGATAGGCGAGCGAGACCCAGCTAACGTCGGCGAGCGAGGACCGAAACGTCGTCTGCAGCGTTGGGAGAACCAGCTGCGCGATGCTCGCATCGAGCTGCCCCATGAAGGCGCCGATACAGACCGTTCCGACGACCAGCCACGGATAGCTTTCCATCCGCGCGAGCGAGGGCAGCGCACCGGGTTCCCAGTGCGTCGATGATGCGGGCGTCGCCGGAGATTCGTTCATCGCTTCACAGCCTACGCCTTAGAGCACGTGCGTGTCTCGCAGCAACATCGCAGCGGCGGCGAGGATGAGTGCGAACGAGACGACCGAGAGGAGCTGTGCGGCGTGCAGGCGAGCGGCGATGCGCGGGCCGAGCGATCCGCCTGCGATTCCGCCGAGAAAGAGGGGGATCGCGCGGAGAAAATCGACGTCGCCGGCGAGCCCGTGCGCGATGAAGCCGATCGGCGAGGTGAGGGCGATCGCGAACTGCGAGGTTGCCGTAATGCTGTGAATCGGCACGTCGGAGAAATAGGCGAGCGCGGGAACGATCGCAATCCCGCCGCCGATGCCGAAGAGCCCACCGAGAATACCGGCGAAGAAACCGGCGAGCAACGAGGCGACCGGGTGCATCGTCCGCGGCGCGCCTTCGCGGTCCGTGCTTGAGAGCGCGAGCCGCGAGCGGCGTAGCGCAAAATCGATGGCCACGCCGACGACGAGTGCGGCGAAGAGCCAATCGAAGATCGGGCTGGCGATGCGTTCGACGATCCGCGAACCGAGGAGCGCGCCGGGTATCCCGCCCGCCACGACGAGGAGCCCCACGCGCAGGTTGACGCGGCGAGCGCGGAGGTTCGCGATCGTACTGCTCGCGCCGTTGGCGACGACCATCGCCAACGACATCCCCGCGGCGACCGCCGGATCGAAGCCGAAGGCGAGGCGCAGGATCGGCACCATTAAAAACCCACCGCCCAAACCGACCATCGAGCCCAACGCGCTCGCCGCCAGCGCGGCGAGAAATAGGGCGAGCGCTTCGATCACGCCGAAGGTACTTCGGTGGGAACCTCACGCGTCGGAACGACGACGTCGTAGATGCGGAGCGGCTCGGCTTTGCCCTTGACGGTCACCGGATCGAGCTCGGTCACGGTAATGAGCTCCTTGACCTCGTTGTAGGTCGTCTCGCTGATGATGATTTGGCCGCCCTTCGCCACGTTGTAAAGGCGCGCCGCCGTATTGACGTTATCGCCGATCACCGTATAGTTCATGCGCGAACTCGAGCCGAGGTTTCCCATCACCACTTCGCCGGTGTTGATCCCCATACCGACGGTGAAGACTTTGCGCCCCTGTGCCGACCATTTTGCGGCGAGTTCGGCGATGCGTTGCTGTTGTTCGATCGCGGCGAGAACGGCGTTCTTCGCGTCGTCGGGAGTCTGATAAGGAGCGGAAAAAACGGCCATCACGCAGTCGCCGATAAACTTGTCGACGTATCCGCCGTACTTGAAGATGATTTTGACCATCTCTTCGAAGTACTCGTTGAGCTGGTTATAAATATCCTCCGGGCTCATGGTTTCCGACATCGCGGTGAAGCCGCGAATATCGCTGTAGAAGATGGTCGATTTCACGCGCTTGCCTTTGAGCGAGAGCGCGCCGGATGGATCCTCGGAATCGAGGATCTCGGCAACGACCGCGGGGCTCACGTGCATGCCGAAGAGATTGGTGACGACGCGGCGCTGCGCGCCCTCGATAATCGTTCGGAATGCGGCGACGAAGGTGACGGCCAAAATCATCGCCGTAACGACGTGGATGAGATCGAACCAGAGGAGATGCGTGACGAAAAGCGCCGCGTTGACCCAGGCGTAGACGAGAATCGTCAGCGCCGAAACGCCGAGCGCGATCGCGAAGCGCGCGGACATAAGGAAGAGCGCGAGCAGCAGCGGGAGCGCGATGACGAGCGTAATGTCGACCCAGGTCGGCAGCGTGCGAATGTAGATTCCGCGCAACATCTGGTCGGTGAGCCGTGCGTTCACGTAGACTCCGGGCATCTTGCCGCGAGCCGTGATCACGAAGTCTCCAAGCGCCTGTGCGGTCGCCCCGACGTAGACGAGACGACCTTTCGCAAAGAGCCGTAGCTGCGAGATGGGGACGGTCAACGCGTCGGCGAGTGACATCTGTCCGCCGCCGATGAAGGTGGGGGCGGTGCTCTGCTCGGCGCCGACGCGGCCGCTCACGGCCTGGGTCGAGGCGTAATGGGGGGGCAATAAAAGAATGCGTCCGTGCAGGCGCGGAGTCTTCGCGAAATCGATCGTATGGCCGAGATAGGACTGCGCCGCCGCAGCCGCGAGCGAATAGAACGTTTGGTCGGAGAAAAAGCCGGAGCCGCTCGTGCGAATCTTCGGAAACTGCCCCGAGGTGTAGCTACCGACGCTATCCGAACTGGAGAAGCCCATCGCTGCGGTATGTCGAGCGAGGACGGGGATCACCGGCTCGATGCCGATCTGCCCGGTCGTCGTGGTATTGAGCGCGTAGGCGAGGACCGTCGGCACCTTCGCAATCGCCTTGCCGAAGATTGCATCTTGGCGAGCGCTCGGGCTCGGGTCGAGAAAATCGATATCGAAGGCGACCGTCTTCGCTCCCGCCTCCGCGAGCCGGTCGAGGAGCGTACCGTAGACGCCGCGACGGAAGGGCCAGGTCCCCAGCCCCGCACTCGTGTGCCCGCTCAACGAATAATCGTCGAGCGTGATCATCGCGAGGTTATTGTTGGGGCTCCCGTATCCGGGGTTTTTGAGGCCGATGCGATCGGCGTGCGCCAGCACCGTAATGTGGGCGATGTAATCGGCGAGCCGAGAGAGTTGTGGATTTTGCGAATAGAAGCTCGCGACGCCGATGCCGCTAGCGACGAGCGCGAGGAGGACGGCGATTCCTAGCGACTGCAGTTTCTTTTTCACGGACTCCCCTCTACGGCGCGAGCACCGGCGGCGTCTTTAGTTCACGCGGCCGATGTAACGCCGATCGCGCGTATCGATACGGATGACGGTATCGGGTTCGATGAAGAGCGGTACCTGCACGATCGCGCCGGTCTCAAGCTTTGCGGGTTTGGTGGTATTCGTCGCGGTATCGCCCTTAAAGCCCGGATCGGTTTCGACGATGCGCAATTCGACGTGCGGCGGAAGCTCGACGCCGATCGCGGTGCCGTCGTGGAACTGGACGTCGACCGACATCCCGTCGCGCAGGAAATCCGCCGGGCCGCCGATGAGATCGCGCTGGATCGTGACGTTCTCAAACGACTCCTGGTCCATGAAATGGAACCCTTCGTCGTCGTTGTAGAGCATCTGCATCGTCCGATTGTCGAGCGTCGCGCGTTCGACTTTCTCGCCGGCACGGAAGGTGCGCTCCACCGTCGCTCCGGTGCGGACGTTCTTCAGGCGCGTCCTGACGAACGCCGAGCCCTTGCCGGGCTTTACGTGGAGAAATTCGATCACGGTCCAGAGGTTGTTGTCCAACAGAATCGTGACGCCATTACGAAAATCGTTCGATGAGATCATAGCCCGCCCCAATACGGGCCGCGCCTCACGAAGCCCTGTGCGCCGTGCTATCGGAAGAGTGCGAGAAAAGTCTCCGGTCTCGGCACCGGCGCTCTCGGGCTCAGGGCATCGCCCGGAGAGGCGCGTACCAACGGCGAAGGAGGCACCCCTATGGGAACGACCCGCTCGCAGCTGTGCCGGGAGAGCTTGGTTGGGCTGGCGCAAAAATATCTCTGGTGGAGTTCGCCTGAGGCGGCGCTGCGTTCGCCCAATCGCGTGATCGCCCAGGTCTTAGAGCTGGGAGACTTCGATGACGTCCAACGTCTGGTCGAGCTGTTCGGCGAAAGGGAACTCGTGTCGGTCCTCGAGCATGCCGAGCCCGGATGGTTTTCGCCAAAATCGTGGGCATACTGGCACTATCGTCTCGGTCTTACGCCATACCACGGTACGCCGCCGGCCGTGCCTCGCCGAGCGCTGTAAAGCAGACGCACCATGAAGCCGCTCCTCGCAACGCTGGATGAAGCGCAACGCGATCTTTGGAACGATCTTGCTCCGGCGGCGCGGCTTGGGTTCGTTCTTTACGGAGGGACGGCCGTCGCTCTTCGATACGGGCATCGCCGATCGATCGATTTCGATTTCTTTACGGATCGCGTTCTCGATAAGGATGCAATGCGCTCGGCGATGCCGTTTTTGCGGAGAGCGACGGTCCTTCAAGACTCTGTAAACACGCTGACCGTACTGACCGCGACCTCGCGGCCGGTGAAATGCTCGTTCTTCGGATCGCTATCGATCGGTCGTGTCGGTGAACCGGAAATGACCGAGGATGGAGTTCTCGTCGTCGCTTCATCGCTCGACCTGCTCGCTACGAAATGGAAAGCTATTTTTGACCGTATCGAAGCGAAAGACTATCTCGATATCGCGGCGATCGTTCGCGGCGGGACCCCACTCGATAGTGGGCTTGCCGCCGGGCGGGCCCTCTTCGGCTTGGCTTTTCAAGCTTCAGAGGCGCTCAAGGCGCTCGTCTATTTTCACGGAGGTGATCTCCATGAACTTTCTACGGAAGACCGCGAATACTTAATCGCTGCAGCGAGCGCGGTACGTCGGATTCCGGCGATGCAGAGAGTGTCTTCGAGCCTCTCTGCATTTTCTTAAGCGTCAGGTGGCGCTACTTTTTCGGCGCGCCACGTCCCTTCAGGAACGGGATCGGGTTCTCCACACCGGCACGGAGGCGTTCGATGTTTTCCCGGTGGCGATAAACGATCAAGAGTGCGACGGCAGCGCCGTAGAGCGTCTCCCAGGCCGAGCGGGTGAAGAGCCAGAGCGATGGTACGACGAGCACCCCGGCGAGCATCGAGCCGACCGAAGAGTACGGGGTGAGCACGAGCGCACCGAGCAGCCAGCCGGCGATCGCGACGGCGACGGCGGCGGGGCTCAGCGCGAGCGTCGCGCCGAGCATCGTCGCAACCCCTTTCCCGCCGTTGAATGCAAGCCACGGTGAAAAACAATGGCCGAGGACTGCGGCCAAAGCGGCGACCGCTTGCATGGCATCCCCGCGTCCGAAGTGCGCCGCGAGCAGCACCGGGAGCGCACCCTTGGCGGCGTCGAGTAGTAAGACCGCTGCCGCGCCGCGTTTCCCGAGCGAGCGCAGAGCATTCATCGCGCCGATATTGCCGGATCCTTGCGCACGAATATCGGTTGAGAAGAACAGGCGGCCGACGACGAGCCCGAACGGAATCGAGCCGACCGCGAAGGCAAAGATCGCTAGGAGGGCGTCGGCCACGGTGCCTCCTCGCGCTCCTCGCTCCGGCGCGGGCGGAATTCAATCGTGAGCGGCACTCCCTCAAAATCGTACGCTTCGCGAATCGTGTGTTCGAGAAAACGCCGATAGGAGGGCTGCACGAGATCGGGATCGTTGCAGTGCATGATGAAGAGCGGCGGATGCGCCGCGACCTGCGCCGCGTAGAAAATCCGTAGCGCTTTTCCGCCCGAGATCGGTGCCGGGTGCGCCATCACCGCATCGCGGATCAACGCGTTGAGCTGCCCCGTCGGTGCGCGTCGATCGAGATTTTCGCAGACGTGCGCGACTAAGGGCATGAGGCCGCCGAGTTTTCGGTGCGTCATCGCCGAGAGAAACGCGATCGGTGCGAATCGCGCAAACGGGAGAATATCGTAGATCGCGTTCTTGAGGTCGCCTTGCTGGTACTCGCCTTGCTCGCGAACGAGATCCCACTTATTGCCGATCAAAATCACGCCTTTGCGTTCCTCGATGGCGAGCCCCACGAGCCGACGATCCTGTGCGGTGATGCCGTGCATCGAATCGAAGACGATGAGCGCGATATCGCAACGGGCGAGCGCGTTGAGGCTCCGGAGCGTCGCGTAGTACTCGATGTCGCCGATCGCCTCGGGGCGTTTGCGCATGCCGGCGGTATCGACGAGCCGATATTTACCGCCGCGCCAGAGTAACTCGGTATCGATCGCATCGCGCGTCGTGCCCGCGACGTCGGAGACGATCGCGCGCTCTTGGCCGACGAGTGCATTGAGCAGCGAGGACTTTCCGACGTTCGGGCGCCCGACGATGGCGAGCGATATTTCGCCGCTGCGGACGGCATTCGGGCTGTTCTCCGGGAGTGCCTCAACGATGCGGTCGAGGAGATCGCCCGTGCCCTCGCCATGGATCGCCGAGACGACGATGGGAACGCCGAAGCCCAAGCGCGAGAACTCGGCGGTCGCACTATCGGCGGCACTCGGCGACTCGGCTTTATTGGCGACGAGAATGATCTTTCGGCGAATCCGTCTGAGGATCGCGGCGACGTCTTCATCGAGCGGATTCGCCCCTTCGCGAGCGTCGACGACGAACACGATGGCGTCGGCGGCGGCCGCCGCGGCCTCGGCTTGCCGCCGGGTCGTCTCGGCGAAGGCATCCCCATGCGCGACCGCCGCCTCGGGGTCGATGCCGGCGGTATCGACGAGATTAAAGGTGCGTCCCTGCCACTCCGCAAGGGCGTAGAGCCGGTCGCGGGTGACTCCGGGGGTGTCCTCGACGATCGCGAGCCGCGCGCCGACGAGCCGGTTGAAGAGCGCGCTCTTGCCGACGTTTGGGCGACCGACGATGGCGACGGTCGCCGGTTCGACGCGCGCGAGAACCGGCGCCTCCGATGCTTCTAAATCCACCGGCGGGAGATTGGCCGTTCGGTCGGAGTTTGCCCGCCTCGCGACGAAGAGAGCGGTTCTTCCATGGCTGCACTCTATATTGAGACCTTCGGCTGTCAGATGAATGAGGCCGATTCCCAGGAGATCGCGCAGCGCGCTAGCGCCGCGGGGTACGCTATCGTCACGCGCCCCGAAGACGCACAGGTGGTGCTGCTCAACACCTGCACCGTTCGCGATAACGCCGAGCGGCGCGCCTACGGCCGCATGAATCATTTTCGAGCGCTGAAAAACGCCGATCCGAGCGTGCGCATCGTGGTGATGGGCTGCCTCGCCGAACAGGATCGCGACCGTATGGCGAAACTCGCGCCGCACGTCGATGCGATCTACGGCACCAAGGAACTGCGCGCGCTCGGCGACCGCCTCGAACGCTGGCGCGAAGATTTCGGCGAGGACCCCGACGTGGAAGCCATCGAGCAACGGGCGCTGCTCGACCCGTTGGGCGGCACCGCCGACGGCGTCACCGATGCGTTCTCGCACCTCCGCGCGTTCGTGAACGTCCAGCGCGGGTGTTCGTATTACTGCACGTTCTGCATCGTTCCGCACGTACGCGGCCGCTTCGACCATCGCCCGGCGGCGGAGATTCGCGCCGAAGTTGCGGAGAAAATTGCCGCCGGCGCGCGCGAAGTGATGCTCGTCGGCCAGACCGTCAACGCCTGGCGCGATCCCGCCGACGGCACCGATTTTCTCCATCTCGTGCGCGCGGTCGCCGAACTCGACGGGCTCGAGCGTCTGACGTTCATCTCGCCGCATCCGAAGGATTTCACCGAGGCGACGATCGCCGGATTCGCGGAGATCGCGGCGCTCAATCCACGCGTTCACCTGCCGATGCAATCGGCGAGCGACCCCGTCTTGCGCCGCATGAATCGAAAATATACGCGCGCGCAGTTCGAAGAACGCGTCGCGTGGATCGCGCGCTACCTGCCGGAGTGGGCGATCACGACCGACATCATCGTCGGCTTCCCCGGCGAGAGCGAGGCCGATTTCGAGGCTACGTTGGAGTACGTCCGGCGCGGGATCTTCGCCAATGCCTACTCGTTCATCTATTCGATTCGACGGGGAACGCCGGCTGCGAACTGGGAGCATGTCGCTCCCGCGGTCGCGCACGAGCGCTTCGAGCGGCTCATCGAGGCGCAAAACGAGGCGAGCACCGCCTATCACGCGCGCAAAATCGGGCGCCGCGAGCGTTGCCTGGTGATCGGCCCGTCGAAGAAAGATCCGAATCGCTTGACGGCCAAATCACTCGACAACGTGACCGTCAATTCGCCGATGCCTCCCGATTACGATCCGGCACTCTACGCGCGT
>JAJXXM010000193.1 GCA_021781095.1 bacterium | reverse complement strand
CGATGCCATGACGATGCTCCCGAGCGATCCCGAGCGAGCCGGAGAACGGCTCGCCGCGCTGCTCGCCGATAAAGCGCTGCGCGCGCGCATGGGCGAGATCGGGCGCGAACGCATGGGCGAACCCGGTGCGACGCGACGCATCGCCGAGAGGGCTGCAGCATGTCTCAACCCGCACTGAAACGCATCCTCGCGCTCGGCTGTGCGCTCGCGTTTGCATGCCTGCCGCTCTTCCCATCGTTCATCATGCTGACGCCGGCGAGCATACCGGGGGTCTCGATGCTCTCGCACGGCGCCGCACTCACAATTCTCGCGGCGATGGGGCTGCTCGCGGCCGTCGGGGGCAGCGCGCTCGTCTTCGTGAAGCGCGTCGAGCAGCCGATGCTGCTGCCGCTGCTGTTCTGGCTCGGCGCGGCGCTGCTCTCGGCGGCATTGGGATTCGCGCCGCTCTACGGCATCGTGTTTCTGGGGATTTTTCTGCTCGGCATTCTCTGGCACGTCGGCATCCTCACCAGTTACGATGAGCGTGAAAACGGCGCGGTCATGTTTACCGGCCTGCTGAGCGCAGCATCGCTCGCCTTCGTGGTCGCGATCGCCGCGGTGCTGCTCCATCGCCCGGCGGCGATCTATGCCGCGCAGCACGGGCGCGCGGTGGGGAGCTTCATCCTTCCGGGCGAACTCGCGGGATACGTGCTGGTTATCGTTCCCATCGCTCTCGCCGTCGCCTCGCTCTCGCACCACCCGTGGCTGCGAGCGCTCGCGGCGTTCGCCGCGGCGAGCGGCATCGTGGCGTTGGCGTTGAGTTTTTCGCGAACCGGATGGGTCGCCGCGGGCTGCGCGGGGATCGCCTATGCGCTCCTCGTCATTCGCGACCGACGCAAACAACGAACGCTGGCAATTGCCGTCGCCGCGTTCACCGCCGTCGCCGTCGCGATTGCGTTTAACGTCCATCACGATCCCAGCGAGAATTTTACGCGACTCTCGATTTGGCAAACGGCATTGGGCATCGTCCGCCGCTTTCCGCTGACGGGAAGCGGGCCGTTCACCTTCGGCACGATCTACGCGCACCTTCGGCTCCCCGACGGCGACGCGGTCGCCTATCACGCGCACGATCTCTATCTCACGCTGCTTGCCGAGACGGGAATCATCGGGTTGCTGGCGATGCTCGCGGCATGGTGGCGATTCGGCCGCGAATGGATGCGTCGTTTCGCCGCCGCCGATCCGCGCGCACGCGTGCTCTCGGGCGCGATCGTCGCCGGGCTCGTCGGCACGCTCGTGCAGGGCACGATCGATACCTCGACGCTGGTGCTCTTCGGGCTCTGGCTGCCGACCATGGCGCTGGCATTAGCGAGCGCTCGCTATGGAATGGGTGAATCCCGATGAAACGCGGCGCAGCGCTGATTCTCGCAGTCTTCGGGCTCGCGGCATGCTCCTCGCCGCAGCCGCCGCACGGCGCTCCGAGCCCGAGCCCGACGCATTCTCCCGGCTTGCCCTCCCTAACCGTACGAGCGGTCGGCAGTGCGAAGCGACCGATTCGCATCGTGCAGACGCGCCGCAACAACACGCGGGAGTACCAACTCCTCGCACGGACGATCCACAGCATCGGTGCGGCGAGCGACGCGCGCGTGCGCTTGAGCGACGTTCGCGTGACCTTCACCGCTCGCGACGGCTCGACGCTGGTCGCCGATTCGCCGTATGCGATCGTCGACGAACGGGATGGCTCGATCGAGATGAGCGGCGGGGTTCGCGCCGAGAACAAGGCCGGGGTGCGCCTCACGTGCCGGACCCTGCTCTACCGGCGCGGCACGCAATCGCTTCACGGTAGCGGTGACGTTCACGTGTACGGCGAACGCGGAATGAACGCGGTCGGCCGGACCGTCGATGCCGATATCGCGCTCTCCAAGGTGAGAATAGAATGAACGACCGAAAGATCGAATTACGCGGCCTTGTAAAACGCTACGGCGATCGCACGGTCGTGGATAACGTCAGCGCCGACGTCGGCACCGGCGAAGTGGTCGGGCTGCTCGGCCCCAACGGCGCGGGCAAGACGACGACGTTTTACATGGTCGTTGGATTGGTGAAGCCCGATAGCGGCAGCGTCGTGCTCGAGAACGGCGACGGCGAGGTCGATCTCACGCACGCGCCGATGTACCAACGCGCGCGCAGCGGCATCGGCTACCTCGCGCAAGAAAACTCGATTTTTCGCAAACTCTCGGTCGGCGATAACATTCGGCTCATCTGGCAGCAGCGCGGAGTTAGCGACGAAGAGCGCGAGCGTCGCCTCATGCCGTTGCTCGAAGAATTCGGATTGCAGCGCTTCGTCAACGCCCGCGGCGAATCGCTCTCGGGCGGCGAGCGCCGCCGCGTCGAAATCGCTCGCGCGCTCGCGACCGATCCCGCATTTCTATTGCTCGACGAACCCTTTACCGGAATCGATCCGATCGCCGTCGCCGATATTCAAGTGATGATCCGGCAGCTGCGCGACCGCGGCCTCGGCATCCTCATCACCGACCATCAGGTGCGCGAAACGCTCGCCATCGTCGACCGCGCCTACATTCTCAATAACGGAAAGATCGAAGTTGAGGGAAGCGCGCAAGACGTCCTCAATTCACCGACCGCGCGAAAGTTCTATCTCGGCGAGAGTTTCCGCCTGTGATTCGTGCGCTGGCGTGCCGAACGATTCTCGACCGATACGTTCTGCTCGAACTCGCCGGCCCGTTCGGCTTCGGCCTCTCGGCGTTTACGCTCATCTTCGCCGCGACGCAGATTCTCGCGCTCGGGCGCCTCGTCAGCAACGACCACGCGCCGCTCGGCGCGGCGATCGCGATTTTCATTTGGCAGATCCCCGGAATGGTCGTGCTGGTCATTCCGATGGCGCTCCTGCTCGGAACGCTGTTGGCGATCCAACGCCTCTCCGCCGATAGCGAGATTACCGCCATGAAGGCCGGCGGCATCTCCTTCGTGCGCATCGTCAGCGCGCTGCTGATCGCCGGACTCGTCGTCTCGTTCGTCGATTATATCGTGCAAGAGAACGTCGTTCCGTTCGCCGCTTCGCAGGTGAGCGCGATCGAAGACAGCGCGATCACCCATACCAGCGCGTTCAACCAAGACCTTACGGTCTCGGCACCGCTTCCCGGCGGCGGCCGCCAAGTCACCATCGCCACGGGGTACGAGCCGCACTCGCAGGCGCTGCTCAACGTCACGTTGGTGCAGTACGACGCCTCGAATACGCCGGTGCAGATCATCTTCGCCAAGCGCGCCGATTTTCAAGCGAATAGCTGGCTGCTCAACGACGTCAGCGCCTATCGCTTCGATGCCAACGGCGTCACGCTCTCCGAGCCGCACGTGGCGCAACAGGAGCTCTCGATCGGCGAACAGCCCGCCGATATCGTCGAGCGGCTCACCCATAACGATCCCGACGCCATGAGCAGGCGGCAGATTGCGGCACTCATCCGAACGGGGCAACTCACGGGAAACGGACTGCGGAAATATCTGGTCGCGTTTCACGAAAAATTGGCGCGCCCGTTCGCGTGCTTCGTTTTCGTGCTGATGGCGATTCCGTTCGGCATTCGCGCGTTGCGCGGCGGCGGCGGGGGCGCGAGCCTGGGATTCGGTCTCGCGGTGGCGATTGCGTTTATCTATTACGTCGTCCTGACGATCTTCTCGTACCTCGCGCAGAATTTTATCGCGATCGCGCCGCTCTTGGTGTGGATGCCCAACGCGATTTTCACCGCGATCGGTTTGCGACGGCTCTTAAGAATGGCGGCGGTGTAACGCGATGAATTTTCTCGACGATCTGCGCGGCTCGCTCCTCATCCTCGGCATCGTGCTCTTAGCGGGCGGCATCTCCTACGTCGGCGATCGCGTCGGCCACCAGGTCGGGCGCAAACGGCTGACGCTCTTCAATATTCGTCCGCGCTACACCTCGACGATCGTGGCGGTCGCGACGGGAATGTTGATCGCCTCGGCGGTGGTCGGCGTCGCCCTCTTCGCCTCTCGCGACGTGCAGACGGCGTTCTTTAAGTTGGCATCGGTCAACCGCGAGATTTCAACGCTGCAACAACGCGAACGCGAGCTTGGCAAGAAAGTGAATACCGGGCGATTGGTCGTCGGCGTCGATAGTTTGATGACCGATTTTTACGCAACGATTCCCCAAGGATCCAACGTCGCTCGCCGCAAGGAGATCATGCGCGCGTTCTTCGACGATACGGTGAAGTTCGTCAACCAAACCTACGTGCCGTTCGGCCTGAAACCGGCGCGCGTGCCGAAGGGCACCTACCAACGGTTGGACGCGACGGCGAGCAGCCCGCAGCTGGGCTTCTTGAACGGCCGCGCCAACGTGTTGCTCATCGCCGTCGCGCACCGCAATCTTTTCGTGAACGATCGCATCGATCTCAGCCTCGATTCGGTTCCCGACACGTTGGTCTATCCGGCGAAAACGCAGATCGTCGAATTTAAAATCGACGCCGGCCGGAACGTGAACGTCAACTTGAGTATCCGACAGCTCAGCAACGCCGTCGCTCAGGTGCTGCAGAACCGCGGCCTTTCATCGGCATTGGTCGCGAACATCACGCCGGTGAGCGTCTATCCCTCGCTTTCGCGCATGCAGCAGCTCCTCAAAAGCGGGCACGGCAGCTATCTGCTCGTGGCGTGGGCGGCGACCGATATCTACCCGCACACCTACTTGCAAGAGGGGCAGATTCCCATCGTGGTGACGCTCCTGCAACCGGGGCAGAGCGCGGGCGCGTGACCGTTCTCGGCGTCGATCCGGGTTCGCGCAAGATCGGCGTCGCCGTCCTCACCGAGAGCGGCGAGGTGCCCTTCCGGGGGATCCTTCGCCCCGAGTCCCTGCTCGACGAGGTTCGCCCGCTGGTCGAACGCTATGGGGTCCGTGCGATCGCGGTCGGCGGTGGGACCCGTGGGACCGAGACGCTCGACCACCTGGGGGAGCTCGGCCTTCCCTGCGAACGGGTCGACGAGACCAGCACGACGCTCGAGGCCCGGAAGCTCTATTTCGAAGCGAATCCGCCGAGGGGGTGGCGCCGCTTCATCCCGCGCGGGATGCTCGTGCCGCCTCGGCCGATCGACGATTTTGCCGCCGAATTAATCGCGCGCCGCTTCGCGGAGAAACTTCGGGCGCGCTCCGACCGTTAAAGCTGTAGGGCGTGGCTCGTGCGACCGATAATAGTAGTCCACGGGCTATTGTTCGCCCGACCAATCGGAGGCTGGAAGAAGTGAAGGGCCTATACGGGATCTTCGCGGGAGTGCTCGCAGGGGTGCTCTTCTTTGCCTCTGCCTCCGCGCAGGGGCTCCAGGTCGGTGCCGAGGTCTTCCATCTCGGTTCCTCGACCGCGTCCCCGAGCGTCCCAGGGGCGCTGCGCGGGCTCAACCTGCTCCCGCACCTTCCGCAGGGCGCCGCCGATGCGCCGCAAGCTCCCTCGATCGTTCCCGATCTCCTGACGGCGCTCTCGTTCGCGGTGGAGGCCCCGAAGATCGCCGACGGCGTTCGCTTCGGCGCCGCGGTCGCGCCGGTCCGGCTCGTCAGCGTCGGCACCGCGCGCTTCCGTACGCCGCAGCCGGTGACGGTCGGCGAGAGTTTCGACCAAGCCTCACCCGAGCCGCTGCACTTCGATTTCGGCGACCCGTCGCAGCACCCGGCATTCCAGCAATCGCAACAGCGACCGAATCTCCTCGGGCGCCTCATCGGCGCGATTCGCGGTGCGAAGACGAGCGTCGAATTAAAAACGACGCAACGCGCGCAGGATGGTTTACTCATGCCGCTGCCGCCGGCGAACGACCAGGTGCTCGGCGGACGAACGAATATCTCGCTGCACGCCGCCGGACGCACGGTAACGCTCGGGCTCTCGAGCCGCTTCGAACATCGCTCGCGCGGATTGATCTCGTCGGAGAATCCCTCGCCGACGCTCGACCCGACGCTCGGTTTCGATGGCGTCAGCCGGCTCGTGCTGCCCCCGGCGGCATTCAACGATATCACCAGTTCGAGCATCGGCGCGAGCCTCGCCGTACCGGTCTCGCCGCGCTTCACGGTCGGATTGGGCTATCGCAGCGGAACGCTCGTCGGAACGTACGGATCGTTATCGCCGACGACGCTCTCGGGGAACGATAGCCGGTACTTTGGGAGATTGACGTATACGTTGCCGCACGCGCCGGCGACGCTCACCTTCCAAGCGCGGCAATACCGATTTAACGATAATCTGCAATTGACGCCGAACCAGACGCAATTACGCGCCGGCGTCGACCTCACGATTAAATTCTGATCCGCCGAACGCTTCTCGTCGTCGCGGTGGCGGCGGCCGTGCTGCTGGGAATCGTGCAGCTCGGCTCCGATGCACTCTTCGCGCGCGCCGCAGTGCCGGGATCGCTACCGCGTGCGATACCAAAATCGTTCGGCACCGCCGTGTACCGCGCGATCGACCGCATCGCGCCCGCACCCTTTGTCGCGCGCGAACTCGGGCGCGATGCTCTGCGCCGCGGCGATACCGCGGCCGCTGCGGCGTACGCGGTGACGCTTCCGCCCGGCGGTGCGCGCGACGCGCTCCTCGCTTCGATCGAACGCGCGCGCGGCGATGATGCGACGGCGATCGAATACGAACTCGCCGGGCTCGATCTGCCGCGCCTGCTCGCGCGGATCGATGCGATATCGAAAGCGCATCCGCGCGCCGCGTACGCACTCGCCGTTCGGCTTCGGGACCGGCTCGCCACCGCGACGACGCATCCCGATGCACTGGCAAACGCCGAATGGCGTTGCGGCATGCTCGCGACGAGCGCGGTCTATCACGGGCACCGCCCGGAACGCTGGAACCCGCGCGCGCGTAGCGCGCTCCTCGCTGCGGCGCGCATCGCGCCCTACGATAATACCTATGCGCTCTCCGTAGCGGCATATTATTACCGCACCAACGAAAACGCGCGCGCGCGCCGTTGGTACCGGCGTGTCGTTACCCTCAATCCCGCGAGCGCCGACGGCTGGTCGGGCTTAGGAAGCGTCGCGCTGCGCGAGGGCGATCGCGCTGGAGCGCAACGCTATCTGGCAACCGCGCTGCGCTACGACGCCCATGCTGCCAGCGCGCGGACGCTCGCCCGCAAACTCGCGGCACGCGGGCGCCCGTGAGAGTTGCATTCGATCTCCAGCCGACCGTCGGCAGTGCGACCGGCATCGGCGAATACGCGCGCGAACTCGCGCGTGCGCTCGGCGAGATTCCCGAGATCGATCTCGTTCCACTGAGCGCACCGCAGATCGACCCCTGGCGTTTCGATCGGCGCGCGTATTGGGAGCAGGTGCTCTTGCCGATCGCGGCAGCGCGCTCGCGCGCAACGATCCTGCACTGCACCTCCGGAACGATGCCGGCGATTTCAACGCTGCCGATCGTGCTCACGTTGCACGATGCCGCGTGGCTGCGCGTGCAAGGGCACACGCGATGGTACGCGCGCGCCTATTTCGGCGAGTTGATGAAACATTTAGCGGCGCGGGCGCGAGAGATCGTCACCGTCTCCGCGTTCTCCGCGCGCGAGATTCTCGCGCTGCATCCCGGGCTCGACGAACGGCGCGTGCACGTGATTCCGCTCGGTGTCGCCGAGGAATTCGCGCGCCTTTCATTGCGCGAGGGCGACGACGCGACGATCCTGGTCGTCGGAACGGTGGAGGCGCGAAAGAATCTCGAAATCGTGATCCGCGCGCTGCCATCGTTACCGGGCGTGCGCGCGATCTCGGCCGGGCCGAGCACGCCCTATCGCGATGCATGCGCGGCGCTCGCAAGCGAGCTCGGCGTCGAGGATCGCGTTGAATTTCGCGGCTACATCGGGCGCGACGCGTTGCTCGATCTCTACGCAACGAGTACCGTGCTCGCGATGCCGTCGCGCTATGAAGGCTTCGGGTTGCCGCTCGCGCAGGCGTGCTGTGCCGGGCTTCCGGCGATCGCCGCGCGCGGATCCTCGCTCGACGAGATTGCGGGTGCGAGCGTGCCGCGCGTCGGTGCCGACGATCTCGCCGGTTGGATCGAGGCGTTCGCAGCGGTTTTTGCCGATCCCGAGCGCGCGCGACGCGCCGCTGCCGTGGAGCGCGCGGCGGCGATCGAACGTTTTTCGTGGCGTCGCGCCGCGAGCGCTACCGCCGAGATCTATCGAATCGCTTCGACGTAGACCGGGGAGCCCGGCGCGCCCGCAGGGACGCTGCCGTCGTCGGGTGCGACGATGAGCCGAACCGGAAAACTCGATCCCGCATCGGGAATGGTCGTGATGTGCAGCCGGAGAAAGCCGCGCGCCGGCACGACGTATCCGCGCAATTTATAGCGCGTAAACGCGCGCACTTGATGCGATTGCACCAACACGCGATCGATGAGATAGGTCCCGGTCGCGCTTCCGCCGCGCGGGTTTTCGTAGATCGCGATCGTTTGGGCGCGGTGCGTTGGATTCACGACGTTGATTTCGAAATTCTGGAGGACGCCGTAATCGCCGGAGAGCGCCTGCCCGACGAGATCGTTCGGTAGCGGCACCTGGCCGACGGCGAGTTCTAGATAGGGGTCTTCGACGCTCCATTGCGTGGAATAGGTGAACTCCGGAATCGAATAGATGCCGCGTGCGTGCGCGTGATGGCCGACGAGGAGCTTGTCGTTGCTCGGCGCCGAATCGGGCGAATCGCTCGCTCGCTGCGCGAAAAGCATCAGGTGAATCAGGCCGCCGTTGAGTACCCGCAACTGGAGCAAATCGCTAACGATGGAGTTCGCGGGAAGATCCTGTTCGGCGAGATTGATGCTGCCGTACCCCGGAATCTGAACGATCTTGCCTTCGTTGGTGACGAGATGAACGAGGAAACGCTTCGTCGAGATATGCCCCGCTTCCATTTCGTTGGGGCTCGGCCCGCCGCGCCCGTCGATGAATTGAAGCAGCGCCGGTTCGGGCGAAGTATTGGTGGCCCGCAAGACGATGCGGCGCGCGATGGAGTGCGGCGGATTGTAGTGGAAATAGAGAAAGCGCGAGGGCGCTTGCCGGTGGAGATCGGCGGTGAAGAGCACGCCGTCGGTGGTGAGGCGTTCGGGGAAATCGCTCACCATCAACGATGAGGGCGAGATGCGCGGCGCAGCGATATTTTCGACCGTGAGATTGACGGTCGAATCGACCTCGATGTAGCCGTTTCCTTGCAGCGTGACCGGAACGCTGAGATGCAAGACGTCGTCGACGCCGAGCGGCGTTGCGATGCCGATCTGCGAGCGGCTCAAAACGAGCTGCGCGCCGGGGCGCAGCGTGACGCTCGCGGCGATCGCATCGGCGACGCGTTTGAGAACGAATGGGGCGCTCGCCGGCTCGCCGGTGACGCGGACGAGCAACGTGTTCTGCGGCGTCGTGCCCGCGGGGTAGGCGACGACGATCGGGATGGTCGCGGAGATGCCGCGGCTATCGGTGAGGGTGACGCTCGTCGAACCGGGCGCAATGCCCGCGATGCTGAGCATCTCGGTGCTGGTATTGAAGCTCACCGCAGCGACCTGCGGATTGCCGCCGGAGAGCACGACGCTGCCCAGCGTGTTGCCGACCGAGACTTGCACCGAGGAGCCGACCGGGACGAGCGCCGAGGCAGGGGAGAAAACGATCGGGACCGGCGTCGGTGTCGGCGTCGGGGTGGGCACCGGAGTCGGCGAGGAGAGCGGGCTCGACGAGGGCAGCGGGCTCGACGACGAGAGCGGGTTCGGCGTTGAGGGCGAGCTCGGCGACGAGGGCGGATTCGGGGACGAGAATGGGCTCGGCGTCAGCGCGGCCGTCGGGGAGAGGGTGGCGACCGGCGTCGGCGAGGGTGGGGCGCTCGGTGCGACCTGCGGGCGCAGCGCGGCGAGGCCGAGCGTTGCCGGAAGGAGGATGAGCGCGAGCAGTGGGGTTCGACGCATCGATGGGTTAGGAGACCGCGGCCGTCGCTCGCCGAACCGCGCTCGAGAGCAACGTTTTGTAGCCGACGCTGGGGAAGAGCACCGTGACGTAGTCGCGCTCGGCGCGTTCGATCGTGCCGATGCCGAATTTCGGATGCTCGACGACCTCGGAGATGCCGAAGCCGTCGCCTTGGATGTTGGCGACGCGCGGCAGCGTTGCGGCGCGCAGGCAGTTGTCGCACGCTCCGCAGTTCTCGGTGGTAAAGCTCTCGCCGAAATAATTCAGAATGAAGCGGCGGCGACAGGATGTCGCCTCGGCATACTGCAGCATCATCGCGAGCTTGCTCTGATCGTACGAACGCTTCGTTTCGTAATTCGCGAGATTGAGCACCAATTCGCGGTTCTTGCGCGCCGCCTCGGAGACGGTATAGGTGCTGCGGGCGACGGTATCGATGTACCCGGCCTTGCGCAGCAACGCGAGAATAACTTTGAGTTTGGTGAGCGGCAACTGCAGGATCTTGCGCAGATCGACCATCGCGACCCCGCTCTCTTGCGTGCCGAAAACTTCGATCGTGCCGAAGACGCGTTGGACGTCTTCGATATCGGGATATTTCCCGGTGAGGAAGTAGGTCTGCACGCGGGTATCGCTCATGCGATAGATGAGGATGCAGCGCGAGGGCAGGCCGTCGCGCCCGGCGCGCCCCGCTTCTTGCGTGTACGCTTCGATCGATCCGGGCAGATCGTAATGAATGACGAACCGAATATTCGGCTTGTCGATACCGAGCCCGAAGGCGTTCGTCGCGACGACCGCGCGGATTTTTTCGCCCATGAAGAGTTCGTGGACGCGCGTGCGATCTTCTTTGTGCAGCTTCGAATGATAGACTTCGGCGGGCATTCCGAGCCGCTGCGTTAGAAACTCGCAGACGGCGAGCGCATTTTTAATCGTCGCGGTATAGATGATGCCGGTGCCTTCGATCGCATCTTCGCCGGTGAAGAGCCGTTCGATGGTTTTGAGCTTATCGGGCTCCTTCTCGGCTTTCCGGGTTTCGTAAATCAGGTTCGGGCGGTCGAAGCCGCGCACGATCGGCTGCACGTTTTCGATGCCGAGCTGGTGCAGAATATCTTCGCGCACCGCGGGAGTCGCGGTGGCGGTGAGCGCCAGAATCGGCGGGCGCCCGAGTTTGCGTACGACCGAACCGAGCGCGAGATACGCCGGACGAAAATCGTGTCCCCATTGGCTGATGCAGTGCGCTTCGTCGACGACGAATAACGGAACGCGCACCGATTGAAGAATGTTGACGAAGCGTTCGTCTTCGAGTTTTTCGGGAGTGGTGTAGACGATCTTAATTTCGTTCGCTGCGATGCGACGCATCGCGCGCGCTTCTTGTTCTTCGGAGAGCGTCGAATTAATGGCGACGACGGCGGTGATCCCGCGCGTTTTGAGCATATCGAGCTGATCTTTCATCAACGCGATGAGCGGGCTCACGACGACGGTGGTGCCTTCGAGCATCAATGCGGGGAGTTGGTAGGTGAGACTTTTGCCGCCGCCGGTCGCGAGAATCGCCAGCGTGTCGTTGCCGTCGAGGACGCGCCGAACGACTTCTTCTTGGCCTTGGAAGAAGTTTTCAAAGCCGAACCATTTGTGCAGGGCTCCCTGCAGATTCACGCGGCGGGTTCCTCTCGCTATTAAACAGAGACGCAACCCTCGTCGCTTAGCGACGTGGGCCGAAAGCGGCCATTATCGCTCCCTTGATCCTGGCGGGCGCGGCACGCTTCCCTCGTAGTATACCCCATGCAGGCGAGAAGATACAGGGTCGCTAAGCCAAGTTTAATGTCCCTCTATCGTACCTGGCGACCGAAGAGCTTTACAGAACTCGTAGGCCAGGATTCCGTGGTCCGTACCCTCCGCAGCGCGATCGAGGGAGGGAAGGTGGCGCATGCCTACCTGTTCTCGGGGCCACGCGGCAGCGGAAAGACCTCGGCGGCGAAAATATTCGCTCGCTGCATGAATTGCGAGCGAGGCCCGACCGCGGAGCCCGACAACACCTGCGCGGCCTGCGTCGCCATGCTCGAGGGGACCGCACTCGACGTGCTGGAGATCGACGCGGCGAGCAATCGCGGCATCGACGAAATACGCTCGCTGCGCGATGCGGTGAAGTTTCCGCCGTCGGTGATGCGCAAGAAAATTTACATTATCGATGAAGCGCACATGCTCACCAAAGAGGGTGCGAACGCATTCTTAAAAACGCTTGAGGAGCCGCCGGAGCACGCGCTCTTCATTCTCGCGACCACCGAACCCGAGCGCTTGCCGATTACGATTCTCTCGCGCTGCCAGCGCTACGCGTTCCGGCGCATCGCGATACCGGTGATGATCGAACGGATGCGCGAGATTGCGGCGGCGGAAAAGATCGCCGTCGAAGAGAGCGCGCTCGCCGCGATCGCCTACCGCGCGGACGGCGGGCTGCGCGATGCGCTGACCATGCTCGAACAGGCCGCAGCGTACGGCGACGGGCGCGTCGATGCGGCCGCGATCGAATCGGCGTTCGGCTCGAACGGGCGCGAGATGGCGCTGCGGCTGCGCGACGATGTGCTGCGCCGCGACGCGGGCGCGATGCTGCGCACCATCGAGGAAGCGAGCGATGCCGGGATCGAGCCGGCGACGTTATTGCGCGCGCTCCTGGGTGCGATGCGCAACCTGCTGGTGGCGCGCATCGACCCGGACTTGCTCGCACGCGACAGCGCGCCGGAGGATGCCGCCGAAGCGACCGCGCGCGCGCAGGAGATCGAGAGCACGACCGTGCTGCCGCTGCTGCGCGTGCTCACCGATGCCGCGACGCTCGCGCGCGGCGGCGACGCGCGCTTGGAACTGGAGGCGGCGCTGTTGCGATTCGTACTCGCCGGTGAGGCGGCGAGCGG
>JAJXXM010000424.1 GCA_021781095.1 bacterium | reverse complement strand
GTCCGTTCGTAGAAGAAGGAGGCGGCGTAGAGAAAGCGATGGATCCCGCGGCGGTGCATCGGCCAACCGACCTGATGCGGGGCAACCACACCGATGAGCGCGATCGAGAGCGCGATGGGCGCCCAGCGGCGGAGCGACGGCATGCTCGCCTCTTCGGGTGAGGAAGCCGCGTACCTCGCGCGAAAGAAGCAACGGTGTCGATTCGAATGTGGAGCGAGATGCTCGGGCTCCGGGGGGATCTCGAAATTTGCACGCTCCGTTCGGAGGGGCTCGCGCAGGGTGTCCTCGATACGCCAGCCGACCGCTTCATCGGCGTCTATCTTCCGCCGGGATACGATCGGTACGGTTCGCAGCGCTACGCCACGATCTATTGCCTGCACGGACATGGGTCGAGTTTACTGAAAGTTCTCTCTGCAGGGCCGTGGGATCGCAATCTCGTTCAGCAGGCAGATGCTGCGATGATCGAGGGATCGCTACGCCCGGCGATTTTGGTTTTCGTCGATGGTGCGACGCGCTTGGGTGGTTCGCAATACGTCGACTCGATTCAGAATGGGAATGTCGCGCAGCACGTCGCCGTCGAAATCGTCGATGAAATCGATCGCCACTTCCGGACGATCGTTCGCCGGAGCGCGCGCGCGATCGTTGGGAAATCCTCGGGCGGTTTTGGTGCCTTTCATCTTGCCGCAGAGTACCCGGAACGGTTTTCGGCGCTTGCATCGATCGCTGGGGATTGCTATTTCCGCATGACGATGCCGATGCTTTTCCCGGCGGCGCAACGGAGCTTCGAGCGCCATAATGGCGACTTCGCAGCGTTCATGGAGGCATTCGAACGCGATCCGTTGCGACGGAGCGATGATTTTTCAGCGCTCTTTATTCTGGCGTGTGCTGCGGCATACTCTCCGCGCTCGAAGCATCCGTTCGATGTGGATCTTCCCTTCGATCGAGCGACGGGAGCGATCGATGACGAGGTTCTCGCCCGCTGGCTCGCCTTCGACCCGGCCGAGTACAATGCGGAACGGATCTCGGGGCTCGCGCGCCTATCGCTGTGCTATCTCGATGCCGGGCGTCGCGACGAATATGGGCTCGATATTGCCGCCCGAACCATCGCACGGCGCTTGCGCGAAGGCGGCGTCGGTGTTCGCAGCGAGGAGTTTCCCGGCGGTCACCGCAACACTACCGAGCGCTATATCGGCGCATTTGCCGCACTTCTCGAGGTACTCGACCGTTGATCTTTCGTAGGTGGTTTTTCGCGCTGGTATCCCTGTTCGTCCTCGCCTTCGCGCCCGTCGGCGCAACGCTCTCCTCGCCGGCCCCGGCAACATTGAGTCAGCGTACATATAACGACCCCGCAATTCACTACGTCGCTCCGGTCGGCGTCGTGCTGATCGCTATGCGTAAAGTTCCCTACCAAGCAGCAACACATATGACGCCGGTTGCAGTCTGGGGGTTCAATCCCGGCAAAAGCGATGCACGGATTATCTCGCTCTCCTTCGAATATTTTTCGAACGGATCGCTGGGTGGTTTCTACACGACGTACATCAATGAATTACGCTCGGCTTCGGGCGGAAGCACGTTTGTCAGCCGCAAAAATTCAGTGCTCGTGAACGGCATGCCGGCGTATTGGCTCAAAGTGAGCTCCGGCAATGGCTTCTCGCAGATGCGCACCTATGAATACATGTGGTATGACGGCGTTCGCGGCGTCGTACTTTCGGAGGAAGCGCGCGCCGGGAAGATCGGCCAACGGCAGGCGAAGCGCGATCTCGCCGGAGCGAGCGCCGTCGCTTACCCGGTCAATCGCGAGTACTAAGCGCGAGCGCTTCGCTCGATTGCATTTCGAAGATCGGCGATCAAATCGTCGCAATCTTCAATTCCAACCGAAAGGCGCAGGAGTCCATCCGTGACGCCGCGGCGCTCGCGGTCTTCCTTCGGAATTGAACCATGCGTCATACGCGCGGGATGGCAGAGGAGCGATTCCACACCACCGAGCGATTCTGCGAGGCTAAAGAGTTTTGTTTCCCGGGCAAATGCGAAGGCTCGCTCGACGGGGCCCTGCAGTACGAAACTCAGCATGCCGCCGAAACCGCTCATCTGCGCCTTCGCAATCTCGTGCTGCGGATGGCTTGCTAATCCCGGGTAATAGACGCGTGCAACTTCGTCGTGTGCTTCGAGAAAATCGGCAACGCGCGCTGCGTTCGCGGCATGCTCGCGCATGCGGATCGCAAGCGTCTTGGCGCCGCGCATCGTGAGCCACGCATCGTGTGGGCCCGGTACGCCGCCGACGGCATTTTGGTGGAACTTCATGGATTCATGAAGATCCGAACGGTCGGTGATCGCCGCCCCGCCGACGACATCGGAGTGCCCGCCGATATACTTCGTCGTCGAGTGCACGACGACGTCGGCCCCCAACGAAAGCGGTTGCTGGAAATACGGCGATGCGAAGGTATTGTCGACGACGACGACCGTGCGCTCGCGGTTGCGAAGGGCACAGATCGCGGCGATGTCGACGATCTTGAGCAACGGATTGGTCGGCGTCTCGATCCAAATCAGTTTCGTTTCCTCGCGAATCGCACGGCGAACCGCTGCAAGATCGCTCATGTCGACATACGTGAACGACATGCCGTAGCGTTCTAAAACACGCGAGAAAAGCCGATAGGTTCCGCCGTAGAGATCGTCGGTCACCACGATGTGGTCGCCGGCGCTGCAGAGATTCAAGACCGCCGCCGTTGCGGCCATGCCGCTGGAGAAGGCGCTGCAATAGCGCGCGTTTTCAAGCGATGCCAACTGCGCTTCGAGCGCGCTGCGCGTTGGATTAACGGTGCGGCTGTAATCGAAGCCGCGGTGCTCGCCGACCGCCGTTTGCGTGTACGTAGAAGTTTGATAGATGGGGACGATCGTCGCGCCGGTCGTCGGGTCGGCCTCTTGGCCGACGTGAATCGCTCGCGTGCTGAATTTCATGAAAGCGCTTTACCC
Source organism: bacterium (assembly GCA_021781095.1). The sequence goes on along the minus strand of JAJXXM010000424.1, from coordinate 193 downwards.
TGCCGCCTCGGGGCTTCCGGAGAGAAAACTAATGATATCTTGCCGCGTGACGACGCCGACGGGTTCGTCGGCATCGGTGACGACGATGGCATGGTTGGCCAGCGTAAGCAGTTTATAGGCGCTTTCGAGCGGCTCGGCACTGTCGAGCGATGGGAAGGGGCGCCCCATCACTTCGCCGACCTGCCGATGCACG
>JAJXXM010000095.1 GCA_021781095.1 bacterium | reverse complement strand
CGATCAGCGTTTCGTCGTCGCGCTCGCGGAGCAGATGGAGGAGCCGCGCCCGAATAAGTTGGTTCGCCGCGATGTCGTTCGCGTCGTTACGCCGGGAACGCTGGTCGAGGAGCATCTCCTCGACGGAAAACGGAATAATTTTTTAGCGGCACTGAGTTACGTCGACGACACCTTCGGCCTCATGTACTGCGATATTTCGACCGGCGAGAGTTTCGGCACCGCATTCGCAAGCGAGCTCGGCGAGGACGAACTGGTCGCCGAACTGGCGCGAATCGCGCCCGCGGAGATCGTCTTCGATATACCGGAGGGGGGCTATACCACGCTGCGCCTGCAGATCGAAAATCTCGGTGCGCGTATCGCTACGCTGCCGATCGGCGGGGCGTCGGCGCGCGCGGTCGACGCGGTGCCGGGATTCTCGCTCGTCGAGTCGTTAGCGATGGCGCGTGCAGGAGAAGTGCTCGAACGCTTTCTCGCGCGCACCGGGATCGTTACCGACGGTGCCGCGTTACGCTCGCGCACCGAGTACCGACGGGATGCTGCGCACGTCGCGATCGATCCGTCGACGCGCAAGCACCTCGAATTGCTGCGCGCCGAGGGTGCGAACGAGCGCGCGACGTTGCTGGCGACGCTCGACGGCTGCGCGACCTCGATGGGCTCGCGTTTGCTCGCGCGGCGGATCTCGGCTCCGTCGATCGATCGCGCGAGAATCGAACGCCGGCTCGACGATATCGCAGCGCTCGTCGATGCCCACTCGCTGCGCGGCGAGCTTCACGATATCTTACGTCGCTGCTTCGACCTCGAGCGGATCGCTCAGAAAATCGCGTTGCGCCGCGCAAATCCGCGCGATCTCGCTTCGTTACGGCGAACCCTCGAGGCGATGGCGGAGATTCCCGCGTTGTTGCCCGACGCGCTTGCACGGCGAACGACGGCGTTACTCGGTTTCGACGGGGTGCTCGCCGATCTGCGCGCGACGCTCGCCGAGGAGCCTCCGGCGCGCTTGAGCGACGGCGGCGCGGTGCGTCCCGAGGCCGATCCCGAACTCGCGGAGTGCATCGCGCTGCGAGGCGACGCGCGCGGGCGTATCTCGGCGTTGGAAGAACGCGAACGCGAGCGGACCGGAATTAAGAGCCTCAAGGTGAAGTACGCCAGCGCTTTCGGTTATGCGATCGAGGTCGGCCATGCGTACGCCGCGCGCGTTCCGGCGGAGTACGTCCGGCGGCAGACCCTCGCCGGTAGCGAGCGCTACACGACGCCGGAGCTCAAGGATCTCGAAACGGCGATTGCCAGCGCGCAGAGTCGCCAGGAGCGCATCGAACTCCGCCTGTTCGCCGAGCTCGTCGAGCGGGTCGCATTGCGGGCCGATGCGCTCGCCGCTGCGGGAGCCGCGCTCGCGGCGATCGACGTCAGCGTTGCGCTCGCCGAGAAGGCGGCGAGCCGCGGCTACGTGCGTCCGGAGTTCCTCGAAGCGTCGCGCATCGAGATCGTCGACGGCCGACACCCGGTGATGGAGGCGGTCGTACAACGTCGTTTCGTTCCGAACGACGTGCGGCTTTTCGAGCGCGAGCATCGTTTTATTCTCTTGACCGGGCCGAATATGGGCGGAAAATCCACCTATCTCCGCCAGATCGGGTTGCTGACGATCCTCGCGCAGATCGGTTCGTTCGTCCCGGCAAAGAGCATGAAACTCGGGATCGTCGATCGCATTTTTACGCGCATCGGCGCGGGCGACGACCTAGCCTCCGGGCAGTCGACGTTCTATATGGAGATGGCCGAAGCGGCGAATATCCTCCGTCGTTGCACCGCGCGCTCGTTGTTGCTCGTCGATGAAATCGGGCGCGGCACCGGGACGATCGACGGGCTGGCAATCGCGCAGGCAATCTGCGAATATATCCTCGCCCTCGGCGACGGAGCGCCGATGACCTGTTTTGCAACGCACTTCCACGAACTCTGTGCGCTCGCCGAGCATTGGACGGGGGTAGCGAACTACCATATTACCGCAGTAGAGAATCTCGGCCGCGGGAACGAACCCGTCTTCTCGCATCGCGTGCAGCCGGGGAGTTCGTCGCGGTCGTTCGGTATCGAAGTCGCGCGCATGGCCGGGTTACCGGCCGGCGTCGTCGAGCGCGCTCAGGAGATCGCCGAGAGCCTCGGCGCGGCCCCCGATCTCGAGACCCGCGTTCCGATGCGCAAACGCCCGACGGCGACCGAGAGTCGCGAACAGTTACGGCTGCTTTAATGGGCGACTCATGACGCAGATCGCAGCACTCGACGAACGGACGATCGGGCAAATCGCCGCCGGCGAGATCGTCGAACGCCCGCTCTCGGTCGTCAAGGAGTTGGTGGAGAACGCCGTCGATGCCGGGGCACGCCGCATCGAGGTCTCGTTAGAGCGGGGCGGCATCGCGCGCATCGAGGTCAACGACGACGGCATCGGCATTGCGGTTGCCGATCTCGCACTCGCACCGGCGCGCCATGCGACCAGTAAGTTGCGCGATGCCGAAGATCTCCATGCCGTTGCAACCTTAGGCTTTCGTGGGGAAGGGCTCGCGAGCATTGCCGCCGTCTCGCGCCTCACCATCATTTCGCGTACCCGCGATGCAGAGATCGGCGCGAAGATCGTTGCGTTCGGCGAGAGCATCGAACCGGTCGTACGGGTCGCCGCGCCGGCGGGGACGAGCGTAGTCGCCGAGGAGCTCTTCGAGAACGTTCCCGTGCGGCGCGAATATCTCAAATCTCCCGGGACGGAATTTTCGCGCGTGAACGGCTGGTTGAGCGCCTTCGCGTTGGCCTATCCCGAGATCTCGTTTCTCTTGCGCAACGACGGCGAGCAGCAGTGGGCGATGCCCGCGACCGAGGAACCGCGCGAGCGCCTCGCTGCGGTCTTCGGGCGCGAGGCCGCGCGCACGATGTTGGAGATCGATAGCGCGGCGGCGGCGTCGATGCACGGAAGTTTGCGTGGCTTCATCAGTGCGCCCGGCAACGAACGCGCGGACCGACGCATGCAACTGCTCTTCGTCAACCGGCGCCTGCTACGCAGCACGCTGTTGGCGGGAGCCTGGAGCGCCGGATATCAAACCTTCGCGATGATCGGCCGCCAACCGTACGGCGTGCTAATGCTCGATCTACCTCCCGACCACGTCGATGCCAACGTCCATCCGACCAAGAGCG
>JAJXXM010000437.1 GCA_021781095.1 bacterium | reverse complement strand
GACGCGACGGTGAGGAGAAGGGCGAGCGCGATCAGCGCACCCACGGAGATTTTCCACACGCCGAACGCACTTGCGACGGGAACGTCGTCCGTCATCTTCATTGGGTAGTCCCCATGCAACAAACCGTTTTGGCGGTAAAATGTCGGCTGTCCTGGTCGGATCGCCGGGCCGCGCGACGACCGCATCGAATGCTCAAACGGCGCAGAGCTTCAAAAATGGACGCTATCTCCGTTCGGGCTCTCTCGGCGCGAGGATATCGGCGACAATCCACGCGGTCCCGGCGATGGCAAAGGTCTCGAGCCCTTCGCTCCAATTCCCGAAACTGTCCGGACGCGCGATCAACATCGGGATCCAAATCGTAACGCCGAACGCAAGAAACAGTATCGTCAGCAGGCGGCTCGCGAGCTGCGCCTGGCGACGGGTAAGAATCGCTATTCCGGCGACCGCGAGAGCGACCGTGGTAACGACGGTCCAAAAGTTGCCGCCGCCCGGCATCCACGGGGGAACAAGGCTTGCGGTGCGCGCGAAGAACTCGATTTGCTCGATGGCAAACGAAAGATTGCAGAGTCCCCACATCGTCGTCGCCAAGGAATCCAGGCCGTAGACGGCAGCCGCGCCCGCCAACAATGCCAATGCATAAAATACGTCGCCCCAACTTGCGTAGACCGTCGGCTCGCGAAAAATTGGCGGCACGAAGGTCAGTGCGATAACTGCGTAAACGATTGTCAGTAGTAGCGACCCGCGCTTCGCCGTCGTGGGTAGCAACATCGCCAGGCCACCGAGGAGCTGCGCGACCGAGGTAACGTATAGGAAAATCTGAGCGCCCGGAAAGTTCCACATCGAAATAAGCTGATCGTGGAGCACGAGGCTCGCCGCACCGATCGCCACCGCGGAAGCTCCGAAGAGAAAACGACCCATCCTCATCCAGCTCACCTCTTGCCGATACGCTGCAATTCTCCTCAGAGCGGAGAAAGTGCTTGACGAAAGGATGGTCCTTGTGGCATGCTAGGTGAAATTCCTCCCGCGCCGAGCTTTCGACATATCGTGCGATCGTTTTGTGCACGCTCGAAAGTATAAACATTCATGCAAACCTTTCATGAACTCGGCTTGCCCCCGGAGTTGCTCCGCGCCGTCGCCGACCTGAAATTTACCGAACCGACGCCGATTCAAGTGCAGGCAATTCCACCCGCCCTCGCCGGGCGCGATGTCCTCGCCAGTGCACAGACCGGAAGCGGAAAATCGGCGGCCTTCGGCCTCCCGATGATCGCTCGATTGCTCGGCCGTCCGCGCGGCGCGACGCGCGCGCTCGTTCTTGCACCGACGCGAGAACTCGCCGATCAGATCGCCGTTCATATCGGCGCGCTGGTGCGCCATACCACGCTGCGCGTCGCCGCAATCTATGGTGGCGTCGCTTTTGGCCGACAGCTCGCAGCGCTCGCATCCGGCACCGAAATCATCGTCGCGACCCCGGGGCGCCTCCTCGACCATCTCAGCAACGGCAATCTGCGGCTCGATGCGATCGAAGTGTTCGTGCTCGACGAGGCCGATCGCATGCTCGACATGGGTTTTCTCCCGTCGGTCCGCCGCCTGCTCCGCACGCTTCCCGCGAAACGGCAGACGCTCTTTTTCTCGGCGACGCTGCCTTCGGCGATCTCGGTCCTGGTTGGAGAGATCCTCCACGATCCGGTGCGCATCGAGCTCGCTGCCGAACATCCGCCGATCGAATTGCTGACGCAACGCATCTATTCGGTGCCGCAGGAGAAAAAGACCGAACTCTTGCTGGAGCTCTTTAAAGACAACAACATCTACAGCGCGATCGCATTCACGCGCACGAAGTCGCGCGCCAATCGCCTCGCTGCGGCGCTCAGCAAACAGCGCATCCCCACCGATCTCATTCACGGCGATCGTTCTCAAGCGCAGCGAACGCGGGCGCTCGAGAGCCTCAAAAACGGGAAAATTCGCGTCCTCGTCGCGACCGATATTGCGGCGCGCGGCATCGATATCGTCGAGCTCGGCCACGTGGTGAATTACGACGTGCCGTTAGTCGCCGAAGATTACGTGCATCGCATCGGGCGCACCGCTCGCGCGAAAGCGAGCGGCGACGCGATCACCTTCGTCTCCGCCGATGAAGAGCCGCTTATTTTGAAGATCGAATACACGCTCGGCCGCCGGCTCGAACGCGAGATCAACCCGCTCTTTCCGGATGTCGCCGCCGTCGCCCCGAAACCCCGTAAGGTCTATAGCAGCTCGCGGCGGCGACGATAACCCTAGAGGTCGAAGCGGTCGAGGTTCATCACCTTATCCCATGCCGCAACGAAGTCGGTAACGAACTTTCGCCGGGCGTCGGCGCAGGCGTATACTTCGGCGAGTGCTCGGAGTTCGGAGTTCGATCCGAAAATTAAATCAACGCGCGTTCCCGTCCACCGGAGCGCGCCGCTCCGACGGTCGTGCCCCTCGAAAGTATCGCGGCGTTCCGATGTCGGCGTCCACTGCGTGCCCATGTTGAGAAGATTGACGAAGAAATCGTTCGTCAATACTCCCGGCCGATCGGTGAAGACGCCGTGCGGCGACGTCCCAACATTCGCGCCGAGCACGCGCAGGCCGCCGACCAGCACCGTCATCTCCGGCGGCGTTAGGGTGAGCAACTGCGCTCGATCGATCAACCGAACCTCGGCGGGAATGCCGTTCTCGGCCTGCAGATAGTTGCGGAAGCCATCGGCACGCGGCTCTAAGACGGCGAACGATTCTACATCGGTCGTCGCTTGCGTGGCGTCGGTGCGTCCCGGCGTGAATGGCACGTTCACATCGATGCCGGCATCGCGAGCCGCACGTTCAACTGCAGCGCAGCCGGCGAGCACGATGAGATCGGCGAGCGAGAGGTGCTTGCTGCCTTTCTGCGCGCCGTTGAAGCGTTCTTGAATCCCCTGCAGCGTTTGCAACGTCGCCGCTAATGCAGCCGGCTCGTTGATCGCCCAATCCTTTTGGGGTGCGAGGCGTATGCGCGCACCGTTCGCGCCGCCGCGTTTATCGGAGCCGCGAAACGTGGATGCGGCGCCCCATGCGGTGGCGACCGCTCGCGCGACCGTGATGCCCGATGCCGCTAGCTCGGCCTTGAGCGTCGCAATGTCCTTGGCGTCGATCGGATCGCCCTTTGCGGGCGGAAGCGGATCTTGCCAGATCAACGCTTCGGCGGGCACCTCCGGTCCGAGATACCGCGCACGCGGGCCCATGTCGCGGTGCGTCAGTTTGAACCACGCGCGTGCGAAGGCGTCGGCAAACTCATCGGGGTGTTCGTAGAATCGTCGCGATATTTTTTCGTAGATGGGATCGAAGCGAAGCGCGAGATCGGTGGTCAGCATCGTCGGCGCGTGGCGCTTCGTCGGGTCGGCGGCATCGGGAACAGTGCCGGCGCCCGCGCCGCCTTTCGCAACCCACTGCTTCGCGCCGGCGGGGCTCTGCGTGAGCTCCCATTCGTAGCCGAAGAGCGTCGCGAAGAAATCATTATCCCATTGCGTCGGTGTTTTCGTCCACGTCACTTCGGGGCCGCCGCCGATGGTGTCGGCGCCTTTCCCAGAACGAAAACTGCTCTTCCATCCGAGCCCCTGCTCTTCAATCGGTGCGGCCTCGGGCTCGGGGCCGACATAGCTCGCCGGGCCGGCACCATGCGTTTTCCCAAACGTATGGCCGCCGGCGATGAGGGCGACGGTCTCTTCGTCGTTCATCGCCATGCGTTTGAAGGTTTCGCGAATATCGATTGCGGCCGCAAGCGGGTCGGGGTTGCCGTTCGGCCCCTCCGGGTTCACGTAAATGAGTCCCATCTGTACCGCTGCGAGCGGATTGGCGAGATCGCGATCGCCGCTATAGCGCTGGTCGGCGAGCCATTGGTTCTCCGGGCCCCAGTAGACCGAATCGTCGGGTTCCCAGACGTCGGCGCGCCCGCCGCCGAAACCGAAGGTTTTGAAGCCCATCGATTCGAGCGCGACGTTGCCGGCGAGAATCATGAGATCGGCCCACGAGATCGTGCGGCCGTATTTCTGCTTGATCGGCCAGAGCAAACGGCGCGCTTTATCGAGGTTGACGTTATCGGGCCAGCTATTGAGCGGTGAAAAGCGCTGTTGCCCGGCGCCCGCGCCGCCGCGCCCGTCGCCGATACGGTACGTTCCCGCACCATGCCAGGCCATGCGAATGAAGAGCGGCCCGTAATGCCCGAAATCGGCGGGCCACCAATCTTGGGAATCGGTCATCAACGCGTGGAGATCGCGTTTCACCGCGGCGAGATCGAGCTGCTGAAATTCTTTTGCATAATCGAAATCCGCGCCCATCGGGTCGGATTTTTCGGAGTTGCGGCGCAGCACGTCGATCGGCAATCGGTTCGGCCACCAGTCGGCGTTCGAAGGCCCGGCGCCGCCGGGTTGGTGGAACGGGCATTTTGCATCCGACATCGTTGTACTCTCCTCAAGATAGGTCGCAGGCGTTCATGTCGTTGAACAGGCCGATTGCTGAAGTGGTTCCTTCGGAGCGCTCGGTACGGGTGCCATGGCGGCTAGCCGTCGCACGTCGAATGCGCCGGGGCTCCAGCGAAGCGCGCTCCCACCCACCGAACGACCGCCGGCAAGCTCTTCTGGAGAACGCCGTCGTGCCCGGCACCGGCGATCCTCCGAAAGGTGACGTTCGCCCCACGGAGGCAGAGCTGCGCGCGTACATCGGCGGTCATCGACGGGTCGACGATGCTATCGTTGCTCCCTTGAACGAGCAGAAGCGGAACCGTCGGCAGCAGCTCTCCGGGATCGTTGCGTTTGAAATCTCGTAGCAACGCATGAAATGTCGCCGTTTTTTTGAAGTACTGATCGGTCGGTGTGGCGCTCCACCAGAGATCGTGCATGAGGGTTCCGGCACAGTGCTGCTGCAATTGCGCCTGATGGCGCAGTGCCTTTGGGGTGAGCACCTGCGTGAGGTCGATCGCCGGGTCGGACGCACCGATCCCTTCGACCATCATCGCGACGAGCGGCAAGAACGCATTCGCCGCGTGTGAATTCGCCATCGAGCGCAGCGCGCGGGCGATGTGCGAGGCCGGTGCGTATGCGACCGCGCCGACGAGATGGAGCCGAGGGGCCCAGGCTGCAGCTCCCGCTGCAACGGCGATCGCCGCGGTGCCGCCTTCGGAGTGCCCCATGACGATCCAGCGCCGCCCGATCTGCGGGTCGATGCGTCGCGCCGCGCGCACGATATCGGTGAGATCGTGCACGGAGGCGAGGGCGACGAAATAGGGGTGAATTCCCGGCGTTCCTTCGCCTTCATAATCGGTCTGTGCGACGGCGTAGCCCGCGCGTACGAATGCGGCGAGCATGCGTTGTTCGACGTTCGGTGTTCGGTCGCGAGATGGCGCGCATTGTGGTGCGTTACCGGTCGTTCCGTGCGCCCAACTCACGATCGGCCATCCGCCGGGCGGCGGCGTTCCGGCCGGAATGGCGAGCGTTCCGGAGACCGCCACGCGCAGCCCGCGCGGATTCACCGTCGTGTAGAGCAGTAGATAGTTCTGCGCGGCTCCCGGGATGGCGGCACCGTTTCGAAGAGGGCGTTGCCATACGAGCGTTCCAGGGGCTCCCGACGGGAGCGGCGTGGGTATTGGATAATCGCCTGTCGTCGTCGGTACGAATGCCAGGAATACGAGCGATGCGATGACCGAGAGAATTTTCAACGTCTGCGAAACCGTACGACCGGCGACTCCGCCGCGGCGAAGGCCGCGAAGCACATCGCGAGCACGAGGTGATTGAGCGAGGCGCCGAAGTATTCCCAGAGCGGTGCGCTCGCTCCGGGATAGTTCGAGGAAAAGAGCAACGCGAGCATATAGATCGCCCCGCAGAGACTTGCGGCTCGCACGAGCAGGCCGGAGACGAGCGCGAGCCCGATGGCGAGTTCACCGTACGCCGCGAGATAGGCGATCGCGGTTGCGTGCGGCAGCACGAAACCTTGTAGCACCGGAACCATAAAGGGATAGACGGCGTGCCCCTTCAGAAAGCCGTCGATCCACATTTGGAATCCGCCGCCCTGCGTAAACTGCGTTCCAAAGACTTTATATTGCGCGAAGATCAGGAATAGGATGCCGACGCCGATTCGCAGGCTTGTGAATGCGACGTGTGGGGAAACGGAGGTGCGGCCCCGCACCTCACGGCTCCAGCGGAATCACCGGCAACGAACGGGCACCTGCCGCGTGCAAGCGCGCGTTGATTCCCGGTAGCGAACGAACGTAGGCGTTATACGCAGCGCGAGCGGCGCGATACTCGGCATCGATCCGAGCGTAGAATTGCGCGGCAGCCTGCGTGATGATCCCCTGCACCGGAAAGGATTGCAGCGAGGTCAATGCCCCGTCGAGATTTTCGCGGAGCGACCCGGGGCGGGAGACGGAATCTTCCCCGTTGGTATAGTTCGCGGTGAGGGCTGCCATAACCGCAGTGCGACCGCGCGCTGCAGCGGCGAGCGCGGCGGCGCCGCTGCCGCGGGGAGCCGAGGCTCCGGCGAGCGCTTTGCCGATCCGGTCGAGATGATTCAGCATGGTATCGACGCTGGAGTAGAGTCGATTCAGCTTCGCAAATGCGTCGTAGCTGCGTCGCATCTGCGCGAACGTCTCGGTCGCGTCGGGATCGGGCTTCACGGCAAAGTGCTGAACGAAGGTCCGTCCGTTCAACGATATGCGAGCGCTGTAGCTTCCGGGAAGAACCATCGGCCCGTCGCTGGGCCCCGCGAACGCGGGATTGGCGGCGCCGTGCCATTTCACCGGAGGCGTGGTGGTGAAGTCCCAAACGATGCGGTTCAAACCCGCGCGGTTCGTGCCCGTTATCGTGCGCACCGTGTGTCCCGCGGCATCGAGAATCGTAATCGTCGGCGCGCTCGCTTGCGGGCGGGCTTGATAATACGTAATCGGAACGCCGTAGGGCGGGTTCTTCGCCGCAAAGTTCGTGTAGGTGCCCTCCGTATTATTCGTCAGGTTGTATTCGTACGAAGTTCGCGGGGCGAAGAGCATCGCGCCCGCCCGAACCGCGCTCGGAAGTTGTTGCAGCGGGCGAAGATCGTCCATCACCCAGATCGAACGTCCGTGCGTCGCGATGACGAGATCGTCGAACTGCGGCTGAATGCGAATATCGCGCACCGAGACCGGCGGCATATTGTTGCGCAAGCTCTGCCAGTGCGCGCCACGGTCGTAGGAGACCCAAACGCCCTCTTCGGTACCGAGATAGACGAGGTTGGGGTTGTGAATATCGGGGCGTATCGAACGCGTCCAAAGATCGTGCGGTAGACCGTTGGAAATGGAGCGCCAGTGCGCGCCGTAATCGGCGGTCACCCAGACCTCCGGTGCGTTGTCGCCCATCAAATGCGAATCTTCGACGGCGTATGCGGTGCCGCGCTGCAGCGGCGAGGGAGCGACGGTTTCGAAGCGGCCGTTCGGATTCGCGCCCGGCGGCGTGACGTTCTTCCAATGCTTGCCGCCGTCGCGCGTGAGTTGCACGATGCCGTCGTCGGTGCCGACCCAGATCTCGCCGCGCGAGAGCGGCGACCCTTCGATATCGAGAATGGTGTCGGTGTACTCTGCGCCGGTAACGTCGTGCGTGATCGGGCCGCCCGAGGGCCCCTGGTGCGCCTTGTCGTTGCGCGTCAGGTCGGGACTGATCGGCTTCCAGTGATGCCCGCCGTCGGTCGTTTGGAAGACGACGTTGCCGCCGAACCACACGATATGCGAGTTCCAGGGTGCAAAACCGATCGGCGATTCCCAGTTGAAGCGATAGGGGCTTGTCGCGATATCGTAATCTTGCTGCACGCTCGTGAAGTACGGTTCTACGAACGTGTACTCGCGCGATTTTCGTTTGAACGTGAAGAGCGCACCGTCTTGCCCATCGGACCAAATGACGTTCGGGTCGCCGGGATCGGGGATCGCCCACTGGCCGTCGTCGTCGTAAACGACCGCGTACCACGAGGCGTTCGTGTTCCCGGCCATGTCGAGAGAATTGGAGGGGCCGCAATAGGAATTGTTGTCTTGCAATCCTCCGCAGATCGTATACGGGTTGTCGTTACCAAGCCCGACGCGATAGAACTGGCCGATCGGAAGATTCGCCCAAAATACCCAGCTCTGCCCGCCGTTGACGGTGAGTGCGTAGCCGCCGTCTTCGCCGACGATCATGCGCCGGGGATCGTTCGGTGCGATCCAGATCGCGTGATAGTCGCCGTGCACGTTCTGGGCGATCGCTTTAAAATGCCGTCCGCCGTCGGTGCTCTCGGCGAGTTCGGTCGAGGCGGTGAAGACGTGGTTCGGATTGCTCGGATCGACTTCGATATGCGAGAAATAGAACGGACGCTGGTCGACGAGCGTATTCGAACTCACGAGTTTCCAGGTCGTTCCGTTATCGTCGGAGCGCCAGAGGATCCCGTGGTGCGCTTCGATGAGCGCGTAGACGCGATTGGGATCGCTCGGTGCGACGGCGAGGCCGATGCGCCCCGTGATTCCGGTAGGAAGTCCGCCGCCGGTGAGCCGATGCCAGGTGCGCCCGCCGTCGGTCGAACGATAGATCCCGTCGCGTTTGCCGCCGCTGCGAAAGGTCCACGGGCGCCGCTGAAACTCCCAGACGCCGGCATAGACGACGTTCGGCGTGCGCGGGCTCATCGCGAGATCGGAGACGCCGCTGCTCGGGCCGACATCGAGCGTCTTGCTCCACGTCTTGCCGCCGTTGAACGTGACGTACGCGCCACGCGCCGACGAGTTGGCGAAAACATCGCCGAGCGCGCCGACGATGACGTGCTGCGGGTCGCTCGGATCGATGAGAATGCGCGAGATGTATTGCGTCTTGCGCAACCCGACGTTCGTCCAGGTCTTGCCGCCGTCGGTCGATTTGTAGAGTCCGTCGCCGTAACTGACGTCGTTGCGCGGGTTCGATTCGCCGGTGCCGACCCATACGGTGTTATCGTTGCTCGGATCGATGGCGACCGCGCCGATCGATCCCACGCTCTCGCGGTCGAAAACGGGTTTCCAGGATGAACCGCCGTCGTTGCTTTTCCAGACGCCGCCGCCCGCCGCTCCGAGATAATAGAGATTCGGATTCCGGCTCGAGCCGGCGACGGAGGTGACGCGACCTCCCGCGATCGCCGGCCCCGTCTCGCGCCAGTGGAGGTTCGCGGTGGGCAGGCTCGCTGCAGCGCCGATCGCCGGGGCGATCAGCAACGCAGCGAACGCTAGCAACGGACGGATCATCGTTAGTCTCTCTCTTCCTCGTCTTCGGCGCCGTGGTGCAAGTCTTTTTGATCTTCGCGGTTCGGGTCCATATCGGTATCACCGTAGACCGCCATCGCGTCCTCGATCTCTTTTTGGAGCTTCTCGGAGGGGTTGCCTTCGGAGGGCTCGTGTTTCTTCTCGTGGCTCATGAGGGGCCTCGCTTTCTTCTCGGTTTTTGCGTTCGGCGGACGGAATCCGGCGTCCCGCGCCTCGATTCGTGGGGAGCGGGAGGCGGAAGCGGTGTTTAGGATGTGAACCGTACGGGTATCGATACGGAAGATGCACGACGCTTCGCGCACCTTCGTCAGGCGCTTCGCGCCGAAAGGACGGCGATATGCTGTCATCGATAGTCTTCCTCCCGGTCTATTTCATCGTGCTGTTGATACTGTTCTCCAGTATCAAAATTCTTCGCGAATACGAACGAGCCGTTGTCTTCCAACTCGGGCGCTTCCAGGCCGTGCGCGGACCGGGGCTCATTCTCATCGTGCCGTTCGTCCAGCAGATCGTGCGGGTCGATCTTCGGACGGTGGTGATGGAGGTTCCCGCCCAGGATGTCATTTCGCGCGATAATGTCTCGATGAAGGTCGATGCGATTCTCTATTTTCGGGTCGTCGACGCGGAGAAGGCAATCATTCAGGTTGAAAACTATATCGGCGCGACGAACATGCTTGCCCAAACAACCTTGCGCTCGGTCCTCGGGCAGCACGAACTCGACGAAATGCTCGCAAAGCGGACCGAACTGAATGCCGACGTACAGAACACGCTCGACGTCCAAACCGAATCGTGGGGTATCAAAGTCATCAGCGTCGAGATTCGTGAGGTGCAACTCACGGAGAACATGGTTCGCTCGATCGCCAAACAGGCCGAAGCCGAGCGCGACCGTCGCGCCAAGGTCATCCACGCCAACGCGGAGTTTCAAGCGGCGCAGACCTTACTCGATGCGGCGCGTATCCTCGCCTCTGATCCGGCGGCGATGCAATTGCGCTACCTGCAGACCCTCACCGAGGTCGGCGGCGAACACAATTCGACGATCGTCTTTCCAATGCCGATCGATCTGATTAAGCCTTTCCTCCAAATCGCGCAGAAGCACGCCGAGGCGTTGACCGCGAAACCGAACGGCGCTCCGGCGTAGCGGCGCTCGCTCGGCCATTGCCGAAGAAGGGGAGCATGGAGCAGCATCTCTCCGAGAATCCTCACGGCGGCGATCGTATCGCCGAAACGCTCGTCGCGCACGGCGTACGCCGGTTGTATACGCTCTGCGGCGGGCACATTTCACCGATCCTCACTGCCGCGAAGGCGCGCGGCATTCGCGTTCTCGACGTCCGCGATGAAGCGAGCGCGCTCTTTGCCGCAGATGCCGAGGGGCGCCTCACGGGCATACCCGGCGTCGCTGCGGTGACGGCGGGGCCGGGGCTTACCAATGCGATCACCGCGGTAGAGAACGCGCGGCTCGCGCAATCGCCGCTCGTCCTTCTGTGCGGCGGCGTTCCGACCGCATTGCGCGGTCGCGGCGCGCTGCAAGATATCGATCAGCGCGCGACGATTCTTCCGCACGTGAAGCGAGCGATGCAGGTACGGCGCGTCGCCGATCTGCAGCCGGCGCTCGAAGCAGCCTTTGCGGCGGCGAGCGGCGGCGTTCCCGGCCCGGTCGTCGTGGAAGCCCCCGTCGATCTGCTCTACGACGAGGCGACGATTCGTGGTTGGTATGCCGACGCATCGAGCAAGGGAAGCTCGCTGCCCGAGCGCGCGCAGCGTTGGTACCTGCGACGTCACGTCGAGCGCCTCTTCGCCGGGTCGCATGGTGGGCCGCGCAACGGGACCGCCTCTCCGAAGGCGCCGCGTGCATCGCGTGCGAGCCTCGCCGCGGCGATCGCCGCGTTACGGCGTGCGGAGCGGCCGCTCGCCGTCGTCGGTAGTCAGGCGCTCTGCGTGCCCGCAAACGCGCAGCGCCTCGTCGACGCGATCGATGCGTTGGGGATCCCGCTCTATCTTTCGGGAATGGCGCGTGGGTTATTGGGGCGCGAACATCGCCTGCAGATGCGCCACAAGCGGCGCGAGGCATTGCGCGAAGCGGATTGCGTGCTGCTCGCGGGCGTTCCCTGCGATTTTCGGCTCGGGTACGGCGGCGATATTCGGCGACGCAGCACCGTGATTGCCGCCAACCGCAGCCGCGCCGATGCTACCCTCAATCGAAAGCCGACGGTCGCCGCGATCGGCGATGCGGGGCGTTTTCTCGAGGAACTCGTTGCGGCGAATGAGTGGGGCGAGGGGAGGCACGCCGATTGGATTGCGCGTTTACGCGCACGCGATGACGAGCGCGAGCGAGAGATTCTCGCAACCGCGCAAGCGCGCGGCGAGTACGTGAACGTCGTCTCGCTCTTGCAGTCGATCGACCGCATTGCGGGCGAGCGCGCGCTTTTCGTCGCAGACGGCGGCGACTTCGTTGCGACGGCCGCATACGTGTTGCGCCCGCGAGCGCCGTTGAGTTGGCTCGATCCCGGCGTCTTCGGAACGCTCGGCGTGGGAGCGGGCTTTTCGCTCGCGTCGGCACTCGCTCGGCCGGAGAATGAGATCTGGGCGATCTTCGGCGACGGCGCCGTCGGCTATGCGCTCGCGGAGTTCGACACGTACGTTCGGCATCGCGTCGGGCTGGTGGCCGTCGTCGGCAACGATGCCTGTTGGTCGCAGATCGCGCGCGAGCAGGTAAAGATGCTCGGCGACGACGTCGGTACGGTGCTCGCACGCACCGCGTACCACGAGGTTGCTGCAGGGTTCGGTGCGCTCGGGATCCTCGTGCGCGACGAACGCGAGATCGAGCCCGCACTGCTACGGGCACGCGAGGCGGCACGGAACGGCATCCCGGTTCTCGTGAATGTCTGGCTCGAACGAAGCGCCTTTCGCGAAGGATCCATCTCGATGTAAGGCGGCCCTTGTTCGTTGCTCGCGAGGGTGCTATAACCAAGGCAAGCAGCCATATGCTGCCGGCTGGAGGTCCTCGTGCGCGATCGAAATGTCCGTCCCTTGGCGGCCGCCGTTGCCGCCGCGGCGACGATCGTGTTCCTCGCGGGGAGCGTGCCGCGTTCGGACGCGTTCGTTCCTACGACGAGTTCTATCGTGCAGGCGATGGCCGGCGCGCTCGGCGGAAGTGCGCGAATCGCGCAGATCCGGACGCTTTTCTTCGAATGGCACGTCCACGACAGTTTGCGGACCGAGCAGGACGCCAGGGAATGGATGACCGCCGATGGTTACGATCGTTTGGAGGTGCTGACCGCCGGTATGCAAGGGGCGCCGATTTTGCGCGTCTTTACTCCGGGCGCGACCCGAGCGAGCGTCGCCGTCACGGTGACGGCATCGAATCGCTACGTGCCGGGATCGCACGCGCGCGTCTGTTCGTCGCAGGCGACCGGTGCGCTCTGCGTGCTTCCGAACGAGCTCTTTTTCGATAGCGTCACTCCCGGCGGCACGCACCCCAGCGAACGCATTGCCGTGAGCGAGAGCGGCTATAACGGTGGGTTCGTCGAGAGCGATACCTGTGAGGGCATCGCGACGATCTCTGCAAGCGCTTCGGCGATCTCGCCGGGGTCGTATA
>JAJXXM010000208.1 GCA_021781095.1 bacterium | reverse complement strand
GCGCAACGCTGACCGCCCGCCGAACGACGGCAAGATAGAGCGCGAGCATCGCGACGATTCCCAACCAACCAAACTCCTCGGCGATCGCCGCGACGATGTAATCGGTACTGACGTCGGGGATAAAACCGGGGTGGCCGAGTCCGAGGCCGGTGCCCATAAGCCCTCCTGCAGCAATGGAAAAATAGCTTTGCGCGGCCTGATATCCGGCGCCGTACGGATCGGCGAATGGATGCAGCCACACGGCGATTCGTTCGTGGACGTACGGAAAATGCATCGCCGCCCAAAACGCCACGAGTGCGAAGATCGCTGCCGCACCAAGCGCAAGGTCGCTGCGCCGCGTTGCGGCGTAGAGCGTCGTTAACAGCGTGCACAGCAAGAGCGCACCCATGCCCAAATCACGCTGCACCACGAGCAGACCGATCGATGCACCCCAGCCTAAAAAGAGCGGCCCGAGGTATTTCACGTTCGCCCGCACCGACCACCACCGCGCTTTCGCGATAGCATCGCCCATCTCGGCTAAGTAGGCAGCGAGAAAAAACACCAAAAGCAGTTTAATGATCTCGACGGGTTCGACGTGCAGGCTGCCGATCCGAATCCACAGTTTCGCACCGTTGACCCGTTCGCCGAAGATCGCTGTCGCCGCAACGAGCCCTAACGAAAGCACGATCCATGTATATTTGACCGTTGCAATGCGTCGAAAGCGCGCCAGGTAGGGCTGGAGAAGCGTCGCGATTCCAAAAGCGATGCAGATCCATATCAGTTGTTTGCGAGCGAGTGCAGGCGAGAGCCGGGCGAGTAAGATTTCGCCGAAAAGAACGAGCACAATCGTTGCGAACGGGAAGAACCAGTCGCGCCGCCCGCCGCGCGTTTTACGGAGCGCCCAGGCAAGCGCAAGAACGACGGCGAGCGCAACGAGCCACGGCGAACCGGTCAGCACGCTCATGCGCCGATCTCCTCGATCTCCAACCGCGTCGCACCGCAATCGATTTCATCGCCGGCCCGCAACTCGATCGCGCCCTCGAATGCTTCCCCGTTCAGAAAGGTTCCGTTTGCGCTACGGAGATCGCGCAGGTAGAGTACGCCCTCCTCGGCCTCGAGGCGCGCATGGCGCCTGCTGACATCGCCATCCTGCAATTGCACGTGACAGTTTCCGGCACGGCCGATCACCGCCGGCGTCAACACACGCAATTCGCGACGCTCCGAACCCTCAAAAATCGAGAGGCGCACCGAGATCGGCGTAAGATCGCCGATCGGTTCGCGCGCGTCGGGACGGCGGATGAAGCCGACGGCCGCAACCAAAGCGAGGGCGCCGGTGATGCCCAACGTATCGAGGCGTACCCATGCATCCTGAAGTTCAGTCACGAATCTCTACGCGCATCCGCGTACTTCCAACCGTGATTTCGTCGCCGTCGCTCAAGGCTTGCCGTTCGATACGCGCATCGTTGACAAAAGTTCCGTTCGTCGATTCGCAATCGGCAATCGTCGCCACGCCGTCGTGAATGTCGATCCGCGCGTGCACGCGCGAAATACCCGGATCGAGCAAAAAAATATCGGATGATTCGCTGCGGCCGATAACGGTGCTACTCTGTAACGCAAAAATTCCGTACGCCGGCGCCCCCTGAACCATGTGCAAGAAAAACCGGTGGTGGGGATCTTCATAGATATCTTCGATGACGGTCGGTTCGAGTTCCACGCGCACGTCGACGGTGCCGGAGGGGAGATCCGGGCGCGCGATCATCGTCACGCGGGCAGGGCCGTCGGAGAACGTAATCCCGACGCGTGCCGCACAATCTTCCAGCAAGTCGGACCACTGCCGTTCGAGATAATCGCGATGCTCTTCGAGCCGCTCGTAGTCAACTTCGCTGACGCGTGCCTCGTAGCCGCTCGGCGCGCGCGTGCCCCCGTCGACCGCGCTGCGCGTTTGCGCCTCCATGACGGCAACGAGCTTCCTCGCGACCTGTGCCGGTTCGAGATCGCTCGGAAAGCTGCGCGCAAAGGCCCGCTCGACAAAGTCGGCGATGCTACGTTCGATGCGCGCAAACCAATTCATCGCACGCGTTCCAACAACGCGGCATAGAATCCATCCTGTCCCTCGATGGGAGCCATCAGCAGATCGCCGTTCGCATCGCAAAACGATGTAAGCGAAGCATGCATCGGAACGCGGATGAAGTCGCCGGCGGCGAGAAATGCATCGATGACGTTCGTACTCTCGCGTTCGTCGGTCGAACAGACCGCGTAAACGAGTCGGCCGCCCGGTTTCACATGCGTGGAGACCGTCGCGAGCAACGCGGCCTGCAGCATCGCCATGCGCTCGACATCCTCGGGGCGACGGCGCCAGCGCGCTTCGGGATGACGGGCGATAACGCCCAACGCCGTACAGGGCGCATCGAGCAGCACGCGATCGAAGAGCATCTCCGGCGGCACGAGCGCCGGGTCGGCAGCATCGCCCACCACAACGGCAGGTATTGGAAGATCGACGAACCGCTGGGTCTCTTCGAAGCGTCTCTGCAGAACGGCGACCTTGCGCGCATCGCGGTCGATGCAGGTGAGCGCTCCGCTCGGCCCAATGCGCGCGGCGATCTGCAACGCTTTATTCCCACGGCCGCTGCAACAGTCGAGAACGCGTTCGCCGGATTGCGCGTCGAGAATATCGACGATCGCCGCCGAGCTCTCCGACTGAATCCAGAACGGCGTGTTTCCGCTCTCGATAAGATCGAGCGCTGAACCCTCGTTCGCCCGCACCACCACGGCGTCGCGCGCGAGCGCCGAACGGCTCGCGTGCATTCCTCGCGCGGTCATCGTAGCGAGCACGCGTTCGCTTCCTCCCAACGCCACCACCGCATGTGCGGCGGGTTGGTTTGCCTCGCGGCAGATTTGTTCGATGAGGTCGTCACCGAAGCGCGCATGCAGACGGCGGACGATCCACGTCGGCAGCGAGTAGAGCGCGCCGTAGTAATCGTCGACATCAGCGTATCGTTCGCGCTGCGGCTCCGGCGTCGGTTCGCGAAGATAGCTTCGCAGCACCGCGTTGACGAGCGAACCGAGCCCCTGGTGGCCGTAGCGTTTCGCCAGATTGACCCACTCGAAGAGCGTTGCATGGACGTCGGGTTGCGTGTAGCGCAGTTCGTAGACGGCAAGGCGCAGCAATTCTTGAATCGTCGAAGGCAGTGTCTTCGCGCGC
>JAJXXM010000291.1 GCA_021781095.1 bacterium | reverse complement strand
GTGATGATGCCGAGATATTTGTTCTCGCTCTCTTCTGCGTTCATCGTTGTTAATGCCACCGTTACCTAACCTTCATCTGCGAGCGGTATCGTGCGGGTAAGGAGGACGACACCATGAACGACACTTCGACCGAGACCCCCGAGATGCTGGAAAACGTTGCAGCAATCCTCGAAGCCCAGGAACTCCCTTCCGATCCGGAAGATGACGACGAGGACGAGGACGAGGACTGAGAAGCATGCGGCGCCTCGAAAGGGGCTCTCCGACGGTGCAGGGTATCGGCCCGCCGCATGGCGATACCCGCATCGACGCGTGAGGCCCCGCGCGCGAGCTCGAAGGTCCCCGAGATCACGCCCTATTTCTGGATCCTCAAGGTTCTTACGACGGGCATGGGTGAGACCAGCTCCGACTTTTTGGTCCATCATCTCAACCCGGTGCTTGCGGTGCTCCTTGCTGCCGGAACGTTCGCTCTTGCGCTCGTCGTGCAGTTGCGCGTACGGCGATATCTTGCGACGACGTATTGGTTTGCCGTCCTCATGGTCAGCGTCTTCGGCACGATGGCCGCCGACGTGCTCCACGTCGTCCTCGGCATCCCGTATCTCTTTTCGACGGCCTTCTACGCCGTCGTCCTCGCCCTCATTTTCCTCGCGTGGCATCGTCGCGAGCGAACGCTCTCCATTCATTCCATCACCGGTGGATCCCGAGAGCTCTTCTACTGGGCGACGATCCTGGCGACGTTCGCGCTCGGAACCGCCGGCGGAGATATGACCGCAACGACCCTTGGGTGGGGCTACCTCGCCTCGGGGGTGCTCTTCGCCGCGCTCATCGCGCTCCCGACCGTCGGGCGTCGGTGGTTCGGCTGGAGCGAGATTTTCGCGTTCTGGTTCGCCTACGTGGTGACGCGCCCGCTCGGCGCATCCTTCGCCGACTGGATGGGAAAGCCGAAGAGTTGGGGTGGGCTCGGCTGGGGTGAAGGGGTGGTAAGCCTCGGATGGGGGATCTGCATTCTCGGCTTCGTCCTCTACCTCGCTCGCACGCGCCGCGATCTCGAGCATACGACCCTCGCGGCACCTGGTGAAACGCTCCGCCGCATAACCGGTTCTTAGCGTACAGGCGGGCTGACGCGAGAGCCCTCCTATGCTACGATACGCTTGAAACGCCAAGCATTCAGAAGGAGCGGTCATGGGCGGCCTCGGACATCATCCCTCACACCCGTACGCAGTGCAGAGCGCTGCGTTGCTTTGGACGATGCTGTTACCCGGCGGCCTGCTCGCGCTCTCCATCGGGGCGTGGTGGGAGCAGGCGCGTCGTTCCGGCCGCCGCAGCATGCGGCTCGTCTCCGCGCGCCGTCGCAGCGCGACGAAGCGTTTTATCCGGGCGAACGGGCGCGATAAAGCCGCCGCGTAAGGCTTCCACTCACGCCGCCTCGTTTTCGAAGCCGCCGCGAAAGAGCGCGGCGATATAGGCGTGCAATCCGGGATCGATCGAAGCCAGGCGCGCACGCGTCGCGCGCGGCCACGGCGATCCGGCATCGTTGATCTCGACATACGCGCGCAGCCCCTCGGCGAAGTATTCATCGAGCCCGGTCGCCGCGTACGGCGTTACGAATCGCGTCGCACGCGCGAAGGCCTCGCGCACCGCCGGTGCTATTCCCGACCGGTAGACGCCGCCGCCGAGCGCGCAATCGAGCGCGTGACCGAATTCATGCGCGACGGTCATTGGGCTGCGCGACCGAAGATAGACGCAGCGCTCCTCGACCACGAAGAGCCCGGCGGGCGGTGCGGGCCAGGCATCGACGTCGATGCGCAGCCGCACCAATGCAGCAGAGGCGGCATCGAAGCGTTCGCCGACGCTCAGCGGCCGTACGGCGATTCGGTGCTTGCGCGCGAAGCGTAGGGCGGGCGCGCCAAACCGTGCGAGCGTTCTCGCAATCTCCGCTTCGCTCTCCGGTTCCCCGACGGCGATGCAGAGGCGGCGAGCGAGAGCGAGTGCGTCGTCCATCGAGCCATTGTGCTCGATGAAGATCGACGCGACACTACCGCGTTATTTCTGCTTCGTGTCTTTTGGCGACGCGCGCCGAATGTAGAGCGGGACGTCGGAACGACGCAAGACTCCTTCGGCGATACTCCCGAGCATGAGCCGGCTCAAACCGCTCCGCCCTTGCGTTCCTAACGCGAGGAGATCGCAGTGGTGGTCGTGCGCGGCGCGGAGAATTTCGTCGACCGCCTCACCCTCGAGCACGAGGCTCTCGGTTTCGACGCCATGTGCGACGGCGCGTGCGGTCGCTTGTTTGAGAATCGCGAGCGCTCCCTCGCGCATGGAGTCGATCGCGTCGAGCGAATAGACCCCGCCGTATCCGGCGAGCGCGATATATCGCTGCACTTCGATGACGTTCACCACGAGCAAGCGCGCCTTCCGTTCGACGGCGATATCGATTGCATCGTCGAGAACGTGATCGGCGTTCGGCGATCCGTCGTAGGCCATTAAGATGTGCGTAAACATGGTGTTGCTCTCTCCTCGTAGCTCTAGGGTAGCAAGTGCAGCGGGAAGATAGCGAGAAGTTATGCAGAAGGTTTTCCGCTATCGGGCTTCTCGCTCTCGAGCGCGCGTGCGAGCTGCGCGGCTTTTGCGATGCGCTCTCGATCGGCTTTCGGATACTCCGCGGGGAGCGATTGCAGCGTTGCGAGAACGATCTTGCCCACCACCGCTCGGGCGACCCATTTTCGGTCGGCGGGAACGATATGCCAGGGTGCCCACGACGTATTGGTTCCGCCGAGCATCTCGCTATACGCTCGTCGATAGGCATCCCAATGCAAATGCCCTTCGAGATCGGCATCGGAGAACTTCCAGAGTTTGTCGACGTTGTCGAGGCGAGCGAGCAAGCGTTGGCGCTGCTCCTCTTTGGAGATATTCAGAAAAAACTTCAGCACGATGGTGCCGCAGCGAACGAGATGGCGCTCGAAGGCATTGATATCTTCGTAGCGCTCGCGCCAGGTTTCGGCGGCTTCGACGCCTTCGGCAGCGAGCGCCTCGCGTTGCACGCGAACGACGAGCACTTCCTCGTAGTAGGAACGATTGAAGATACCGATCCGTCCGAATTGCGGGAGCACCTTGCTCTCGCGCCAGAGAAAATCGTGGGCGAGCTCCTTCGACGAGGGTTGCCGGAACCCGTGGACGTCCACTCCCTGCGGATTG
>JAJXXM010000172.1 GCA_021781095.1 bacterium | reverse complement strand
GAGCCGCAGCGCGCGGAGGTGCGGCGGCAATGCGATATCGTCGAGCTGAGCACCGCCGAGTACGAGCGACTCCACGGCCGCCGCGATACGCTTGTCTTGCAGCAACGAAAGCCCACCGAAGGAGAGCTGCAACGTTAACCGACGCTCGCGCGCAATCTCTGCCAGCGCATCGCACACGGCACGCCCGGGAAGAGCCGCGGCGGCAAAGCGCGTCCCCTCGGTCGCATCGATCATCGAGCGCAGCGGCGTTGCATCGTGCAGTTCGATGCTGCGCATCGGCGCCGCTTCGCTCACGCGTTTCCGAGAACGCCGCGGTCCTTCTGGGCGTAGATATTCATCAGCACGCCGACGGCGGCAAAATTCGTCAACATCGCCGACCCGCCGTAGGAAAGAAAGGGCAGCGGAATGCCCGTGATCGGCATGATACCGACCGTCATACCGATATTCACCAGCATGTGAAAGAGCAGCATCGCGGTAATTCCGGAGGCGAGCAAAAGGCCGAAGCGATCTTGCGCGCCGTGAATCGCGCGAATGCCGCCGTAGATAATCGCACCGTAGAGCGCGAAGAGGCCGAGAACGCCGACGAGACCGAGCTCTTCGGCGAGCACGGTGAAGATAAAATCGCGCGAGTGTTCGGGGACGAACGAGAGTTGCGTCTGCGTTCCGTGGAAGAGCCCGCGACCGAAAAATTCTCCGTTCCCGACGGCAATTTTCGCTTGATTCAAGTTATATCCGGCGCCTTGCGGATCGGCCTTCGGATTGAGAAAGACCAATAATCGCGCCTTCTGAAAGGGCTTGAGCACCAGGTTCGTCCCCGCAGTGATCGCACCGGCAACGAAGAGCCCGGCGCAATAGAGCGCAAACCCGATGAGTCGCGGCAAGCCGAAGAACAATTGCGTCGTCAGAATCGCCAAGAGTACGAGCGAGGTGCCGAAATCCGGTTGCTTGAGGACGAGGATCGCCGGCACCGCAAAGGTGAGAAGCGGTTTCCACATATCGCGCAGACGCGTGTAGTCGCCGCGCGCGAGTACCGCCGCACCGGAGATCGCGAGAAAAAGCTTTGCGAATTCCGAGGGTTGGAATGTGCCCAGCGGCCCAAGCGAGATCCAGCGTTGCGCGCCGAGCGCGCGGTGGCCGATCACAACGATTGCCAGCAATAAGAGAAGATTCAAGATGTAGATCGCCGGTGCGAAGCGCTGCCAGACGCGATAGTCGATGCGCGCGCAGAGCAACATGACGGGAACGCCGACGGCGATATAGAGCAGTTGCTTGAGATACTCCGGCCCCGCTTGGGGGTTGTGCAGATCGGCCGAGCGGATCAGCACCACGCCGAGCAAGCTCGCCCCGATTGCGCCGATGATCAGCGGCCATGCGATGCGATAGGAAGAATCGCGACCGAGGCGCGTTACGATCGCGCTCATAATGCGAGAATGCTGCGAAAGGTAAGATTGATGCGCGCGTGTTGCACGTGGGGCTCTTTCGGAACCGAGTGCCGCCATAACTGCTGGCTTGCCCCGCTCATCAGCAGCAGGCTCCCGTTGCAAAGGTCGAACGCGTGGCGCTCGCCGCTCGCTTTAGCCTTGATGTAAAAACGGCGCGTCGCGCCGAGGGAGAGCGAGGCAATCGTCGGCATCGGCCCCAATTCGCGCTCGTCGTCGCTATGCCAACCGATGGAATCGCGTCCATCGCGATAGAGATTTGCCAATACGCTGTTAAAGGGCGCGCCTGCATGGGCGCTGACGCGATCGCGGAGAGCCGCGAGCTCGGGCGTCCACGGGAGCGGCTCGTGCGCGATCCCGGAGTAGCGATAGGCTGCGTCGGAGTCGCCGTACCACGCTTCCAGGCGCGGGATGGGGCGGCGTACACCGAAGAGCGCAATCGTCGGCTGCGTCCACGCGATATCGTGAAGGAGGCGCGCGAAAAGATCGCGCGCCTCGCTCTCGCTCAGAAAGTGAGGCTCGAATGCGAAGCCTTCGATCTTCGCCGCGAGCGCGCGACTCACGCCGGAGCGCGTTGCGCTTTCTTGCGTCGCTTCCTTTGCTGTAACGGTGCCGGCCCCGCTGCAAGCGGCTCGGCGGCGCTCGCCGATGCGGCGGGTTCGGGTACTCGCTCGGGCGCGCGTTCGCTCGGGCGCGCAACGCCGAGAATCGGAACGTTCGCCATCATCGCCAGTGCGTGGTCGTGACGTTCGAAATCGACTTCGACTTTTTCGCGATCGACCTCGACGTAGCGCGAGATCACTTCAACGAGCTCCCGTTTCATCGCGTCGATCATTTCGGGCGCAAGCGCGAGGTGATCGGTCATCAGCACTAATTGCAAGCGTTGCTTTGCGGTCGCTCCGGAATCGGATGGTCCGAAGAGGCGTTTGAAAAACTCGATCATGCTTTGCCTCCGAAGAACGCGCCGAGGCGTCCAAAAAACGATTCGCGCGCTTCGACGGTCGGAGCGGCGACATCTTCGCCGGCGATCTTCGCCGCCATCGCGTGATACGCAGCGCCCGTGGCTGCGTCGCGCCGCAACGCCAGCGGCTCGCCCTTGTTGGTCGTGATGATGATTTCGGGTTCGTCGGCAATCACGCCGAGCAACGGCAAGCGCAGGATGGCGTTGACATCTTCGACCGAGAGCATCTTGCCGCGCTTGACAAGCTGCGGGCGCAGGCGGTTGACGATGAGCTGCGGTTTGAAGCGATTGCCGAGCAAGCCGATCACGCGGTCGACATCGCGCACCGCCGAAACCTCCGGCGTGCAGACGACGATCGCTTCTTGAGCGCCGGCAACGGCGTTGCGAAACCCGTGTTCGATACCCGCCGGACAATCGACGAGCACGTAATCGAAACGCTCGCGTAAACGCTCGATCAATGCCGTCATCGCCTCGGTGGGGACTTCGTCTTTTTCCCGATTTTGCGCCGCCGCGAGCAACATGAGCGACTCGTTGTATTTCGAAGCGACCAGCGCTTCGTCCAAGGTCGCGCCGCCCTCGATAACGTCGAGCAAGTGATGTTTCACCCGGCTCTCGAGCCCGAGTACGATATCGAGATTGCGCAGACCGACATCGGCATCGACCAGCGCGACCCGCGCGCCTCGCATTGCCAGCGCCGTACCGAGATTGGCGGTGGTCGTCGTCTTACCGACGCCGCCTTTCCCGGAGGTGATGACGATCGCTCGGCCGCGCGCCGCAGGCACCGCGGCTTCTTCGAT
>JAJXXM010000338.1 GCA_021781095.1 bacterium | reverse complement strand
GTGCGGGGCCCGCAAGAAGCGATAGCGTCGAAAACGCGCGTTCGTAGAATTCGCTCTCGCCTTGCAGCAAGCGATCAATACGGCGCAAAAATTCACCCGACTGCGCGCCTTGAATAACGCGATGATCGTAGGTGTTCGTCATCTGCATTACTTTGCCGATGCCGAGGCTACGGAGCGTCGTTTCATCGACGTTGGCGAAGCCGGCGGGGTAGCCGATCGCGCCGGTGGCGAGGATCGAACCCTGCCCTGCCATGAGTCGCGGGATCGACGCAACGGTACCGATACCACCGGGATTGGTGAGCGTGAGGCTCGCACCGGTCAGATCGTCGGCAACGAGTTTATTATCGCGGGCTTTCGCGACGAGCGCGTCGTACGCGGCGACGAAGCCGGCGAAGTCGAGTTTGTCGGCGTTTTTGATGACCGGCACCACGAGGAAACGCGTGCCGTCTTTTCTTTCGCTATCGACGGCAAGCCCAAGGTGTACGCCGGGTTCGATGCGCGTCGGCTTGCCGTTCTCGGTGCGGAAGCTGTACGTAACGAACGGCATCTCGCTTGCAGCTCGCACGATCGCAAAGGCGATGAGGTGCGTGAACGAGATCTTTTCGCTGCGTTTCGCAGCTTTGATCGCGGCATTCAGTTCGCGCCGACGCGCGTCGAGAACGTCGACGCCGAGCGTGCGGAACGATGTTGCGGTGGGAATGCTGAGGCTCTGCTCCATGTAGCCGACGAGCGCGGCGGCCGGCCCTTGCAACGGCGTACGTTTCACATCGGCAGCGAGCGGCGGCAACTGCGCACCTTTTGCGGCGGCGGCAGGACGCGCACTTCCGCTGCGAAGTGCCGAGGCGATATCGCCGCGCAGCACCATACCGTCGGGGCCGGTGCCGGAAACGGAGTGGAGATCGAGTTCGAGTTTGCGCGCGATGCGCTGCGCTTGGTGCGAAGCCGTGAGCGCGCCGCTGCGTGTCGGCGCAGGCGCCGCGGGTGCGGCGGGTTTTGCAGCCGGCGCGGATTTCGTCGGCGTTGTTGCGACGGCGGCGTTTTCATCGAGACGCATCAGCACCGCGCCGACCGCGAGCGTCTGCCCCTCGGTGACGAGAATCTCCGTAATGACTCCGGCGGCCGGAGCGGGAACTTCGACGTCGACTTTGTCGGTCGTGACATCGACGAGCGGGTCGCCGGCGGCGACGGCATCGCCGACCCTCACGCGTACTTCGACAACCGAGCCCTCGGTTACCGACTCACCCATCTCGGGAAGCGTGACGTCGAGAATCTTCGGCGGGCCGGCGGGGGCTGCAGGCGCGGCAGCCTTGGCGGCGCCGTTCGTTGCACCGTTGGCGGAGCCGGCAGTTGCGGAGGTATCGATCTCGGCAAGCAACGCGCCGACGGCGATGCTCTGCCCCTCGTCGGCGTGCAAGCTCGCGATCACGCCGGAGGCGGGCGCCGGTACCTCGACGTCCACCTTATCGGTCGTGACGTCCACGAGCGGCTCGCCCTGGGTGATGTACTCGCCGACGCGCTTGCGCCATTCGACGATCGAACCCTCGGCGACCGACTCGCCCATCTCCGGGAGGGTCACCTGCACCAGGGTGTCTGCCACTTTGTCGATTCTCCGTCTTTCCTGCGTGATGAAACTATGAACCGTAGTTATACGGGCCCGCGCCAGGCGAACCCCTCGATTCTAACGCCCCTCGGCGAGGAAACCTACGACCCAAGCCACGGGGAGCCGAGGGCCCACGCCCTCCTACCGGTCTATCATTCGCGCATTCGCGCTTTCCCATTCTGGGGAAGTGGCGGGCTACCCGTCGCCCACTTTTCCAAGCGGGACGGCGTTTCTCTGTACTCACTCATACTTTTACGCGAGCAGCCGTTAGTTGCCACAAGCCCGTAGAGGAATCAAAAATACGCTACGAAGGTTTCTTGGAATTTTGATTGTTCATTCGATGTTGTTACGTGGAGCGAGCTCCCGGCTGAGAAGACGGCGTGCACAACCGAGCTTGCCGGATGGTGCCAGTTGGAATATTGATCCGCTGCAACTACGCAGCGATGCGGTCGAACTTTTTCAAGAAGCTCAGAATCAAAACTATTGGCCGATCCATGATGCGGAAGCGTCAACGTCAGAACGCGGTCCAGATATTTGTCAAAATATTTAAGAAATAATGCCCTCGCGCGTTTATTTTTCAGATTCGCATCTCCGGTTGCAAGCCACGCAATTTGCCTGTCGCGGGGTCTCCAACCGCATGACAAACGGCCGCGCCTCAAACCCCGGCAGCACATGTTATAGGCGTAGAACTTCATGCTAGAGATCGGTCCAGAGAAAAGAGACAATGATGTCAGATTTAAGTCAGTCGGTAATTTTTTGTAGGCTTCTTTTAAGGCCTTCCATTTGCTCGAAAGCAACTTATTGCGTTCGATATCATCATTAATTATCGATACTGTTTCGGGCTCACTGCATTTAAGTGATTTTGCAAGTTCTCTAACGAATTTCTTCTTCATTACCGACGTCGCGACGGCAGGATCGACAAATGGTAAAAGCAGCCATTGGAAAGTGCCTTTCGCCGCAATTTGAATTTCAAAGGGTATTTTTATTGTATAGGTTTGTTTTTCATTGTGATTAACGCCGGCTTTCACCCATTTTGTCTGGTTTTTTCTCCTAACAACTCGCCATTTGAATGAATCGCTCGTCCCGCCAGCGTCCGATACTGCTCCAGCGTTATCTGCACCTGGCATCGTGCCGAAATTTTGAGGCAATTCGCCTTCGTCGTGGTTCTCCTCGTTGCCAGAACTCACCAAGATAATACAACATGTGGGCGAAATGTCTCGAATCGTTTTGATGGGATCGACAATCATGTTTTGAAAATCTTCGAAACACTGCTTATTTTCTTCATTGTCTAAGGTAAACTGAAAGATAGATATTGATTTGGCATATATAATTAGCCGCTCTAGATCACCTAATAGTGGCATTATTACCGTGTTTACCGAAAACGTTTTTAGGAGCTTCCTAATTCCACTAACATGATCATAATGAAAGTGCGATATGAATAGGACGTCGATTACGTTTTTTTGGAAGCAACTCGCGAGCTTATCTATTTCGCGATCTAACTCTCCTGAGGATTGTGTCCCGCGGAGTGGTGTACGAGCCGCGACTCGGCGAGGTCGGCATCAGCCGGTAATGACCGCTGACAACCTGGGTCTCTGGTTATCG
>JAJXXM010000048.1:2908-3208 GCA_021781095.1 bacterium | reverse complement strand
ACTCGGCGCCGACCACGCCGGATTCGCATATAAAGATCGCATCGCCGCGCTTCTGCGCGAGCGTGGACATAGCGTTATCGATTTCGGCACGCACGATGCGACGCCGGTCGATTATCCGCAGTACGGCTTCGCCGTCGCGGAGGCGGTCGCGAGCGGGCAGGCCGAGCGCGGCATCGTGGTCTGCGGTTCATCGATCGGCATCGCGATCGCGGCGAACAAGGTTCCCGGCGTGCGCTGCGCACCTGTTGCCGAACCCTATTCCGCCGAATTAGCGCGCCGTCACAACAACGCGAACGTGCT
>JAJXXM010000048.1:0-2898 GCA_021781095.1 bacterium | reverse complement strand
ACGCATCCTCGAAATTTTTCTCTCGACACCCTTCGAAGGTGGGCGGCACGCGGCGCGCGTCGACCAGCTCTTCGAATTCTCCGACGACCAACGTACGCGCACGCTACGCGCACTCGAACGCGGGGCAGTCGATGACGCCCGCACCGCACAACCGTAACGCACAGAAAGTCCACCATGCAGACGCTTCAGCACGGCTCGCTCGCCGCACAGGATCCCGAACTCTACGCTTCGATCGCCGCCGAGGAGCGCCGCCAACGCGGTAACCTCGAATTGATCGCTTCGGAAAATTACGCAAGCGCCGCAGTACGCGAAGCGATGGCCTGCGTGATGACCAACAAATACGCCGAAGGCTATCCCGGCAAGCGCTACTACGGCGGCTGCGAATTCGTCGACGTCGCCGAAACGCTCGCGATCGATCGCGTGAAAGCGATCTTCGGCGCCGAGCATGCCAACGTTCAGCCGCACTCCGGTGCGCAGGCAAACATGGCGGTCTTCATGGCGGTGCTCGCACCCGGCGAGAGCGTTCTCGGGATGTCGCTCGCTCACGGCGGCCATCTCACGCATGGAACGAAAGTGAGTTTCAGCGGAAAACTTTACAACGCCCTGGCGTACGGCTTGCGCAAAGAAGACGAACTGATCGATTTCGACCAGGTTGCTTCGTTGGCGCGCGAACATAAACCAAAACTCATCATTGCCGGTGCGAGCGCCTATCCGCGCACCATGCAGTACGAACGTTTTCGCGAGATTGCCGACGAAGTCGGCGCGATGTTGTTGGTCGACATGGCGCATATCGCCGGGCTCGTTGCAGTCGGCTTGCACCCGTCGCCGGTTCCGCTCGCCGATTTCGTCACCTCGACGACGCATAAAACGCTACGCGGGCCGCGCGGCGGCATCATCCTCAGCAAAGCACAACATGCAGCCGCGATCGACAAGAGCCTCTTCCCCGGCATTCAGGGCGGGCCGTTGATGCACACGATCGCCGCAAAAGCGGTCGCCTTCGGTGAAGCGCAGCGGCCGGAGTTTCGCATCTACCAACAAAACGTGATCGACAACGCGCGCGCGATGGGCGAGGTCTTCGCCAAACGCGGCCTGCGCTTGGTCGGCGGTGGTACCGATACGCACCTGTTGTTGGTCGATCTTTCGGTGAAGAATCTCACCGGCAAAGCGGTCGAAGGCTATCTCGACGAGATTGCGATCACTGTCAATAAGAACGCGATTCCCTTCGATCCGCAGAAGCCGATGGTGACCAGCGGCATTCGCGTCGGTACGCCGGCGATTACGACGCGTGGTTTCAGGGTAGCCGAGTGCCGTGAGGTAGCCGAAATCATCTGCGATGCGCTCGGCGATATCGAGGCGCGCGCGCAGCAAGAGAAATTGCGCGCCCGCGTTCACGAACTCACCGCACGCTTCGACGTACCCTAAGGCTCCGCTTCGTGCAGCCCAGTATGAACGGCCAGAAGCTCCTCGTCGTCGATCATCCGGCGCTGCAGGATCGGCTCGCGCAGCTACGCGATCGCAACACGCCGACGCGCAGTTTTCGCGTGCTGCTCGAACACGTAGGTACGTTGCTTGCATTCGAGGCGACGCGAACGCTACCGACGCGCGAGGTTGAAGTTGAGACGCCGTTGCTCTCAATGAAAGCAACGCGTATCGCGCAGCCGCCGGTCATTGCGCCGATTCTTCGTGCCGGGCTCGGCCTTGTTCCGGGCTTTTTGCAGATCGTCGAGGATGCCGTCGTCGCCCATCTCGGCTTCTATCGCGATCCGCAGACGCTGCAGGCGGTGCCGTATTACGCGAACGTTCCAGCACGGCTCGACGGCCGGCGCGTCTTCGTACTCGACCCGATGCTTGCCACGGGAGGTTCGGGGATCGCCGCAATGCGGTTGCTTGCAACACACGGAGCAAGCGACGTTACGTTCGTCAGCGTCATTGCAGCACCTGAAGGAATTGCGGCGATGCAAGCCGCTTTTCCGGACGTTCGCATCGTCGTCGGAGCGATCGACGCCGAACTCAACGAACACGGATATATCGTTCCGGGGCTCGGCGATGCGGGGGACCGCCTCTTCGGAAGCCTCACCTCGCTGCCGACCTTCGTGGCGCCGCGTTAACCAACGATGCGGCCGAGTTGGGATGACTATTTTATGGAGATCGCGCGCACGGTCGGATCGCGAGCGACCTGCCCCCGCGCGCGCGTCGGCTGCGTCGCCGTTCGCGACCAACGCATTCTTACCACCGGTTACAACGGCGCACCGCGCGGTGTCGCGCATTGCACCGATGTCGGCTGCGCGATGGTCGATAATCACTGCGTACGGGCGACGCATGCCGAAGCGAACGCCGTCGTGCAGGGCGCGCTTCACGGCGTGAGCCTCGCCGGAGCAACGGTGTATTGCACGCATCAACCATGCGTCGGTTGTTCGAAGCTCTTGGTGAGCGCGGGCGTCGAGCGCATCGTGTACGAAGAACGTTACGAGGATGCCTTTGCCGTCGAACTGCTCGCCGAGGCGGGTGTTGCGTTAACGCAGTGGAAGCTCGTACCGTGAGCTTGCACCGATGAAGCCGATTCTTGCGGAGATCGCGGCGTTCGTTATCGCCGCCGCCGTCGCGGCGACCATTGCGCCGCTCGTGATTCGTTTGGCGACGCATCTCAAAATTATCGACGGCGTCGAAGAAGAGCGCCGCGTACATACGACGCCGACCCCGCGCATCGGCGGCGTTGCGGTCTTCTTCGGCTTTGCAACCGCGCTCTTTGCGGTGCTCGGCTTCGTGGTTGGCGCGCCGCACGCGCGAGACGCACAGCTCGATATCGCGCATCACCTCATCGGCTTACTTTTCGGGAGTTTGTTGATTCTCGGAGTCGGTTTTTGGGACGACGTCATGCAGATGAGATGGTCGCAGACT
>JAJXXM010000218.1 GCA_021781095.1 bacterium | reverse complement strand
TCGCCAGATTTTCCCCGGAAACGGAACGGCGGGGAGCGCGGTGGTCATAACGCTCGCCGGAAGCACGACCTGCGGATTCACCGATGGAACCGGCACCGCCGCGCAATTTAAAAATCCCGCGAGTATCGCCTACGATCCGGTAAACGGGGATCTCTACGTTACCGATAACGGCAATTGCGCGGTTCGGCAGGTAACCCCCGGGAACGGCGTGGTGAATAGCGGCACCGTCACGACGCTCGCCGGCAGCACGTGCGGAAGAGTTCCGGGAACCGGAGCGAGCGCACAATTCGGAGAGGCATCGGGGATCGCATATGATTCCGCAAACGGCGATTTTTATATCACCGATTATACGAACTCCGTGATTTGGCAAATGACCCCCGGAAACGGCACTGCCGATAGCGCGACCGCGACGATCGTTGCCGGCGGGTCCGGTGGTTGGGCTGACGGCATCGGTACCGCGGCGCAGTTCTATCGTCCGGATTTTCTCGCCTACGATCCCACGAACAACGCGCTCTACATCACCGAAGCCGGGAGCTACGTCGTTCGCGAGCTCCAACTCTAGCCGCCGCGCAGTCCTCCCGAGTAGCGCAATGTCACGCCGAGTAGCGCAATGTCACGCCGAGTAGCGCGAAGCGCGTATCGAGGGACCGCTTCCCTCGCCTCGATACGGGCGCTTCGCGCCCTACTCGGCGTGACACAGTGCACCCTACTCGGCGTGACAGTGCACCCTCTTCCGCGTAACGGTCGTGCCCGTCGGCTGCGCTGACCTGCTATAATCAGGCGCTCATGACCGCTACGCTTGCCCGCCCACCACGCCCGGCGCTCGACGCCCTGCTCGACCGCCTCGCAGGCGAGCGTACGCCGCTCTCCGCGGCGCTCGGTGCGTTCGAACGGGGAATTCGCGCGGTCGCCCTGCACGAAACGATTCCCGCGGCGCGCCCGGCGTTGCTCGCCGCGTTCTATCGCGCCCGGCGGCGGCCGACCCTTGCGATCTTGCCGACCCCCGATGCCGCCGAACGCGCCTACGCCGACCTGCTCTGCTATCTCGGCGAAGCGCACGCCGCCGATCTTTTTTTGCATCGCGGGCGCGAAGCGGCGTTCGGCAGCATCGAATCGCCCGCGGAGCGCAGCGCCCGCATCACGCTACTCGCGGCGCTCGATTCGAATGCACCGCTGCTCGTCCTCACCTCGGTTGCCGCGCTGCGATCCTACGTTATGCCGCGCCCGCTGCTGCGCGAACTGCGTTCCGAGCTCCGCGTCGGCGGGGAGCCGGGTTGGGAAGCGACGATTCGCAACCTGCATCGGCTCGGCTACGAACGCACCGATATCGTCGGCGCGGTGGGGCAGTACGCGGTGCGCGGCGGCATTCTCGATCTCTATGCTGCGACCGCCGAGAGCCCGACGCGCATCGAATTCTTCGGCGATACCATCGAGAGCATTCGCAGTTTCGAGATCGAGAGCCAGCGCAGCGTCGCGCCGCTCGATGCGCTCGACGTATTACCGTGGGGCGAGATTCCGCGCGATGAAACCTACCGTCGGAGCGTCGCCGAACGCATCGGCGGCGACGGCCCGCGCGAGCGAGCGGTGCGCGCCTTTCTCGACCGCGGCGAAGATTTACCCGATGCATGGATCGCCTTCGCCTACGAGCGCCCCGCGACGATCTTCGATTATCTTCCCGCCGACGCGCTGCTCGCACTCGTCGAACCGGCGACGCTCGCGGCGATCGAAAGTGCGCTCGACGACGAACGCATCCGCGCGCGCAGCACCTTGCTCGCCGATGCCGCCGCCGAAGAACTCGACGTCCGTGACGAGTTCGTCGACGACGCATTATTAGCCGAGATCGAAGCACCGCACCCGCGTCTCGATGCGCTCGGCGAAACTTGCGCGCGCCTGCAAAGCCTCATCTTTCCGGGTGCGATCGAAGGCCTCGCGCCCGCATGGTTGCCGCGCGTCGATACATCGTTCGTGCTCGAGACGCGCCCGAGCGAGCACTATAACCGTCAGATGACGCTCTTCCTCGAAGCGCTGCGTGAATCGCTCGCGCGCCGCGAGAGCATCGTCATTCTTACCTCCGGCGTCGCGCGTGTCGGCGAAATTTTTAGTGCGGCGGGCGTCGACGTGCTGCCGATCTCCCGTGCGCTCGCCGATGGCGGCATCTGTATCGAGCACGGATCGATCGACGGCGGCTTCACGCTCCCCGATGCGCGCCTGCGTATCCTCGGCGACCGCGAGATCTTCGGCGCGCCGCCGAAACGCGTTAAGCTCCGCGCGGTTAAGGAAGGCGTTCCGGTAACGCTCGCCGATCTCAAGGTCGGCGATTTCGTCGTGCATGCGGTGCACGGTATCGGCCAATACGTCGGCCTACGCAGCGAAACGCTCTTCGGCGTCACGCAAGATTTTCTCGATCTGCATTACGCCGGCAGCGACCGCATGATGGTGCCGGTAACGCAGATGCACCAGGTAACGAAATACGCCGCTGGCGACGGCGCGACGCCGCGGCTTTCGAAGATGGGCGGCGTCGAATGGGCGCGCACGAAAGCGCGCGTCGGCTCGCAACTCGCCGCGATCGCCGACGGGCTGGTCGAACTGTATGCCGAGCGCGAAATGAGCCGCGGTTTCTCGTTCTCGCCCGACAGCGCGTGGCAGGGCGAGCTCGAAGAAGCCTTTCCTTACGATTTAACGCCCGATCAAGCGACTGCGGTCGCGGCGGTAAAAGGCGATATGGAGCGGGAGCGCCCGATGGACCGAGTCGTCTGCGGCGATGTCGGCTACGGAAAAACCGAGGTGGCGCTGCGCGCGGCGTTCAAGGCGGTCTCCGATAAGAAACAAGTCGCGATTCTGGTTCCGACGACGCTGCTTGCAGCGCAGCATTATCGCACCTTCGGCACGCGCTTTGCGGCCTATCCGCTGCGCGTCGAAGAGCTCTCGCGTTTCAAAACCAAGGCCGAGCAACGCGAGGTGCTCGCGGCGCTCGCCGAGGGGAAAGTCGATATCGTCATCGGCACGCACCGCTTGCTGCAAAAAGATGTCGTGTTCGCCGATCTCGGTTTAATCGTCGTCGACGAAGAACAGCGTTTCGGCGTGATGCACAAAGAACGCCTGAAGGAACTCAAAACCAGCGTCGACGTGCTCACCCTGTCGGCGACTCCCATTCCACGGACGTTGCACATGTCGTTGATGGGCGTGCGCGATCTCTCGCTCATCCAAACCGC
>JAJXXM010000008.1 GCA_021781095.1 bacterium | reverse complement strand
GGCGCCGATCGCCTTTGCGAAAAGCAACGCGCAACTCTGCACACCGCTTCCGATACCGGGAATCAACACCGTCTCACCCGGCTGCAAACGCGCGCGCGTCATCAACGCGCGGTACGCGGTGAGCCCCGCAAGCGGTAGCGCCGCTGCATGCTGGAAATCGAGATGCGCCGGTTTGCCGTAGACGTTTTCCGCGGGCACGCAGAGATATTGCGCGAGCGTTCCGGGCTGCGGCATACCGAGAATTCCGCTGCCGTCCGCCCAGATGCGGCGATCCGGGCCCCAGGCGAGCATCGGGTCGATCACGACCTCCTCGCCGCGTCGAAGCCCCGTGACCCCCGCACCAAGCGCATCGATCTCGCCGCAGCCGTCGGAGCCGGGCGTGCATGGAAGCGCGATGCCGGGATAGAGGCCGCGGGTAATAAATGCGTCGCGCCGATTCAGCGCGGCGGCGCGAATGCGCACGCGCACCTCCCCGGCGGCGGGCTCGGGCAGCGGCGCATCCTCCACCCGCAGGTGCGAGGGGTCTCCGATGCTGTGTAATCGCGCGGCAATCATAAAGGTCGCCCTACGCGCTCGCAGTCGCGCTCCCCTCGCAGGTCGCCCCGAAGGGCGGCACAAAAGTGCCCCGGGTATGAAAATCGGTTCCGCCCTCAAAGGGCTTGCCAAACTGCAGCGTTCGTTCGATCTGCGCGTCGGGCCGATGCGAGCAAGCGGCCTACCGGCGGTCTTGCTTGGCGCCGCCGCCGTCGTCCTTGCCGCCGGGGCGGCGCGAGCGCTCGTGCGTGCAGGGGAGGCCCTTCCCGAAACGCTTCGCGAAGCCAAGGGGTTAGCACAGACGCTGCGCGATGCGCGCACCACTCACCTCAATCCATAAGAGATCCGATGATCGATAACGATTCCCTCACCGCACTCGTACGTGCGGCAATGCCCGACGCGCGCGTCGCGATTCACGACCGAACCGGCACGATGGATCATTTCAATGTCGAAGTGACCTCGGCGGCTTTTGCGGAACTCAATCCGCTCGACCGCCATCGTTTGGTCTATCGCGCGCTCGATGCGGCGCTCAAAGACGGGCGCATTCACGCCCTCGAAATCACCACGAAGCTTCCGGAGAACTAAGCATGTCCGACGCACTGCAAAGCGAGATCGCCGAAGAGATCGCCGCCCACAAAATTCTCGTCTACGGAAAAGGGACGAAAGCGATGCCGCGTTGCGGCTTTACGCTTGAGACGATCGAATTCTTCAAC
Organism: bacterium; assembly: GCA_021781095.1. The sequence goes on along the minus strand of JAJXXM010000008.1, from coordinate 1,971 downwards.
GGCTTCGGGTACCCGTTTGAAGTGATCGACGTGCTCGAAAACATGCCCAAGCGCGAAGCGTTAGCAAAATTGACCGATTGGCCGACGTTGCCGAAGGTCTTTATCGACGGCAAGTTTTACGGCGACACCGATATCCTCGGGCCGATGGCCGAGAAGGGTGAGCTCGCGACATTGCTGGAGAATGCGTTCGGCTATCGCGCCGAAAGTAAGCCCGTCATCAATCTCCACTAACGCACGCGCGTGGAGTACGAAATACTCGTCGACATCGAGACGCTCCGGTCGCGTCTGCACGACCCCGCCTGGGTCGTGATCGATTGTCGCCATTCGCTCGCAAATTTCGCCGCCGGACGTGCAGCCTACGAAGAGGCGCACGTTCCCGGCGCGGCATTTGCCGATGTCGAACGCGATCTCAGCGGCGAGAAAACAGGGAAGAACGGGCGCCATCCGCTTCCGGAGCGCTCCGACTTCGCCGCTTTTCTCGGGCGGATCGGCGCCGACGAGCGCAGCCAGATCGTCGCGTACGACGAGGGCGCCGGCATGTTCGCCGCGCGCTGTTGGATGCTCGTTCGCAATCTCGGGCACGCGCGGGTTGCGATCCTCGACGGCGGATTTGCAGCGTGGGAGCGCTCGGGTGCGCCGATCGACCGCGGCCCCGATCGTCGCGCGAGAATCGCGCGCCGTTTCCCCATCGGTGCGCCGCTCGATGTCGTCGTTAGCGCGAATGAGTTACTCCGGAACGGCGCCGACGCGACGTTTCAGCCGATCGATGCGCGCGCCCCAGAGCGCTTTCGCGGCGAGATCGAGCCGATCGATCCGGTCGCCGGGCATATTCCCGGCGCGAAAAATCGCCCGTACGGTTCGAACTATCGCAGCGATGGGCACCTTCGTTCGCCCCGCGAACTGCGGGAAGAGTTCGAAGCGCTCGGCAAGGCCGATCGCCTGGTGCACTACTGCGGATCCGGCATCTCGGCGGCGGCGAATCTCTTTGCCGCGACCGCAGCGGGGCTGCGCGGCGGCCGCATCTACGCCGGCTCGTGGAGCGAATGGTGCGCCGACCCGGCGCGCCCGGTCGAGCGGGGCTAAACGCCGCGCCGTAGCGGCGGCGGCACTGCATCGGGGCGAATGAATTTGCCGACCGGCGAGGCGAGCAGCCGTTCGATTTCCTCACGCTCGGGAATCTGCGCTCCATCGCGAGCCGCGGTGACGATGCAGTAGAAGCCGAAGCGCTCCGCTCCGCGATTGATGAATTGGTGGAGTTCGAGCGGAGCGACGTAGATGACGTCTCCCGCGGCGACCTCCTCGACGCGATCGCCGACCACCGCATGCCCGAGCCCCTGCCCGACGATCACGTAGTGCTCGTGCTCGTGGCGTTCGAGTCGCGATGCCGCCCCCGGGTCGAGTTCAAAAAAGCGCACTTCGAGGTGCGGCCCAGGTGCTCCAGGCTCGGCTTTCCAGCCGCCGACGATGGTATGACGCGCGATGCCGACGGCGGCACCGGGGCGATAGCCCTCAGCCTCGACCCCTTCCCAGCCCGCTTCGTTCTTGTGAATGAACCGACGTTGCATGGGCGCTATCCTATCACGTCGCCGGGCCCCGCCCTAGAAGATCGGGTCTCCCCTGCCGATAACGGGGACATGCGTCCGACTGCTTCCTTTGCCTTATTAGCGAGCATCACCGTGCTTTGCCTCACGCTCTCACCGCTTCCCAGCCTCGCTCGGAGTTCGAAGAGCTCCGCCGCGCCTGCTTCCGCGCCGATCGATGAGTATTTCGGGCGGATGAAACTCAGCCCCATCGGCATCGGCAACGAGTTACGCCGCATTGCGACGCGCTCGGAGAACGAAAGCAATGCGAAAAACTCGCTCCCGCTGCTCTCGCTCGTCGAAGATTCCATGCACGATTGGGAGCACAAATATCCCCATGACGACTGGATTCCGAAAAACCTCGCGCGACTCGAGCATGACTATCTCCTCG